>JALRGF010000734.1 GCA_023253495.1 Verrucomicrobiales bacterium | reverse complement strand
ATGGGCGTGTGCGAGACGGCGGTCGCCGTTCCTGTCATCCCGGAGGGATGCCGGATCATAGCCGGCGGTCGGAGCGGAGCGCCGACCGCCGGAACGCGGTCCGTCTGCCCTGCATCCCGGAGGGATGCCAGAGGCGTGGCTTCATGCCGGCTTTCATTCGAAGTATTTCGGATCATAGGACACGCCGGCCCTCCTGAGAAAATCCTGCAATTCTTCCGCGGAGGAGCGTGGCGCATGATGGTGCTCCTGGTTGAGGACGTAGGCGCGTACCGCCTCCAATTGGCTGGTGCCCACGGTGAAGGCGGCATAACTCTGCTGCCACTGGAAGGCCGGATCCCCATGCCGGACGGCCCAGCAGACACCCGCCTTCTTCAACTCCCGGACAAAATCCGAAAGCCGGTGAGTGGCGCGCAGGCCGATCAACAGGTGGACGTGATCGGCCACGCCTCCGATGGCCAGAGGCACGGCCTCGAGTCCCCGGGAGGTTCCGCCAAGATATTCGTGAAAGCGGGGCCGCCACGACGGAGCGATCCATGGTCGGCGGTCCTTGGTAGCGGTGACGATGTGATAATTCAGGCTCAGATAGGTTGTGGCCATCGAGGGAGGGGAAAATGCCGGGAGCCAAAGGACGGACCGGGGGACGCGTTTCTGTCAGGAGGTGCGCTTCTGGCATCCCTCCGGGATGCGGACGTGGGGGTCGGGGGTCCGTGGGTCGCCGTCCTCTGAAGGGGCGGGGCCCGTTTACCGGACGGCGACCCACGGCTATGTTCGGGCATTCCTCCGGGATGCGGCGGCGGGTGCGAGGTGCGGCGGTGCGAGGAGCGACGGGGTTAGGTGCGGCGGGGTTAGGTGCGGCGGTGCGCAGGGCGGGAACCGCCATCCCGGACGAATGCCCGAGCAGAGCCGGAGCACCGACCTCCGCAACGCGGGCCTGCGCGTCGGCATCCCGGAGGGATGCCAGAGGCGCTTTGGTTGGGGCGGGGCGGGACACGGAGGGGACAGCGGTTGGGGTGGGGGGTGGTTGTGACGGGGTGGCGGGATTCAGCGTCGTTCCTCAAGGAGTCGGCGGATGACGTCTTCGATGCGGATGCCTTCGGCTTCGGCGCGGTAGTTGAGCAGGATGCGGTGGCGGAGGACGGGGAGGGCGAGGGCATGGAGGTCGTCGAGGGTGACGTGGGCGCGTCCTTTGAGCAGGGCCCGGGCCTTGCTGCCGAGGACGAGGGACTGGGCGGCGCGGGTGCCGGCACCCCAATTGACCCAGTCGTTGATGAAGTCCGGGGTGCCTGGCTGGTGCGGGCGGGAGGCGGCGGCGAGGCGCACCGCGCTGGCGACGATTTCCTCGCTGACCGGGACCTGGCGGACGAGGGCGTGGAAGGCGAGCACATCGTCACCGGAGAAAACCGGCTGGAGGTCCGGCGGGCGGCCGGCGGTGGTGCGCTGGACGACCTTCACCTCATCGGCTTCGGGCAGGTAGTCGATGACGACGTTGAAGAGGAAGCGGTCGAGCTGGGCTTCGGGCAGGGCGTAGGTGCCCTCCATTTCGATCGGGTTCTGGGTGGCGAGGACGAAAAACGGTTCGGGCAGCGGGTGGCGGGTGCCGGCGGCGGTGACCTGGTGTTCCTGCATGGCTTCGAGCAGGGCGGCCTGGGTTTTGGGCGGGGTGCGGTTGATTTCGTCGGCGAGGATGATGTGGGCGAAGATCGGGCCGGGGACGAAGGCGAGGCGGCGACCGTTTTCCGATTCCTGGAGGATTTCGGTTCCGGTGATATCGGCCGGCATGAGGTCCGGGGTGAACTGGATGCGCTGGAAATCGAGGTCAAAGATCCGGGCGATGGATTTGACCAGCAGGGTTTTGGCGAGGCCGGGGGCGCCGGTGATCAGGCAGTGGCCGCCGGCGAGCAGGGCGAGCAGGAGCTGTTCGATGACGTCTTCCTGGCCGACGATGACTCTGGCCAGTTCGGCGGTCAGTTTTTCGCGTCCTTCGAGCAAGCGGGCGAGGGTGTCGGGGCCGGCGGCCGGCGCGGGTGCGGGGATGGGTTGATCGCTCATTCAGTGGGTCATGACGTAAAAGATGATGTTGATGCCCAGCGGGTAGGCGATCTTCTCGGAGAAGTTGTGGAAGTAGTAGTCGCTCTCCCCCTCGCGTTCCCAGCCGTCCCCGTTGTCGGTATTGTGGGTGGCCAGCACCATGAGGCGCCCCTGGTCGTCGGAAAGCCCGCGGTGGTGGACGGTGCGGGTGTCGCCGTCGTGTTGCTGTTCCCAGGTGATGCCGCTGAACTGGCTTTCCACTCCCTGATCAATGGCCGGGACCTGCCCCTTCGATTTGATGGTGAACGGCCGTTGGTAGAGCTCGTGTTCGAGCGGGAGTTCGAAGAACGAGCGGTCCGGAAAGACACGTTTCATTTCGGCCTCCACGTTGTCCCAGGCTGAGTCGCCCCAGAAGTCATCGAACATGAGAAATCCGCCGTTGAGCAGGTAGGCGCGCAACGCGGCGACCTCGTCTTCGCTGAAGCTCAGGTTGCCGGGTTCGACGATGTAGATGAAAGGAAAGTCCGCCAGTTCGGGATCGGTGAGACTGAGGACGCGGCCGTCGGGGTCGACGCGCATCGAGGTCATCTGCTGGAGGCGGAAGGACAGATTGAGGTCGCTGTCGGGCATGTCGGTGGCCCACCCGCCGCCGCGGCGCCCCCAGCCGCCGCTGTCGTAGCGGATGCGTGCGAACGTGAAGACGTCGTTTTTGAAAGCGGCGGGGTTTTCCCAGGTCGGGGTGGTGGTGCTGTGCTGGTCGAGCTCGCGGGCGGTGCGGATGGAGTCGGAAGCGCCTCGGCCGCGCCGCCGCCACTGGGCGAAGGCGCTGGCGGTGACGGCCACGACGAGCACGACGAGCAGCAGGTGGCGCAGCGGTTTCATCGGGCGGCGGGCGGGGCGG
>JALRGF010000708.1 GCA_023253495.1 Verrucomicrobiales bacterium | reverse complement strand
ACGGAGCCACGCGCGCCCGCGCTTTAAGTACGCGCTCACGGCTTGCGCCAGGGGCACGCACAAGAGGAGGCGAAGAACGGGCTGGCCAGCGGCCACGCCCGCCGCCGACCGGCCTTGAAGTCCGGTCCCACCTCTCATGCCCGGTGCGACCACTTATGCCCGGTCCCACCTCGCATGCCTGGCGCGACCACTCCTGCCCGGCGCGACCCCGCATGCCCGTTCAGGCCAGCCCGAGGCGGGTGAGTTCGGCTTCGAAGGCGGCGTGGTTTTTCCAGTCGTAGGTGAAGACGTGCAATCCGTGGCGGGCCCCGGCGGCGGTGTTGGCGGGGGCGTCGTCGAAGTAGAGGGTGCGGGCCGGGTCGCATCCGGAGAGGGAGATGAGGTCCTGGTAGATTTTCGGATCCGGTTTGGAGGAGGCGGAGAGGTGGGAGAAGGCGCCGCCGCGGAAATGGGAGAAGACCGGGTAAGCGGCGCGCAGGTGGTCGAGGTGCAGGCCGCTGGTATTGGAGAGCAGGTAGAGCGGGGTGTGGTCGGCGAGGCGGGCGACGCGATTGATCATCGGGCGGTTTTCCTCAAAGATGTCGCAGTAGGCGGCGGCGAAGGCGTCGTCGCTGGCGCGGTAGTCGATGCGGGTGCGGGCCTGACTGATGAATTCGGCGTCGCTCAGGCGGCCGTCTTCCATGGCAGTGATGAGCGGGCGCAGGAGGGGTTCGAGGGCTTCCGGCGGGTGCGGGCAGTCGCGGGAGAGCCGCTGCATGGCTTTGGAGAAATCAAAGGTGACGAGGACGTTGCCGATGTCGAAGAAGAGGGTGGTCATGAAGTGGGGCGGGGGGATTCAGGGGCGGGAGGGGCCTGGGGGATCTGAGGGACGGCTGGGGACAGCGATTGGAGGAGGTAGTGGGCGGCGGTGAGGGCGCCTTGGGGGCGGCGGTGGCGCCAGGCGGCGTCGCGGAGGCGGGACCATTGGCCGGAGGTGGTGAGCGAGGTGATAAGCGGACCGAGGGCCTCGGGGTTTTCCTCGAGCAGGCCGGAGCCGCGGCGCTGGAGGAGTTCGACATTTCCTTCTTCCTGACCGGGGACGATTTTGACGATCAGGCTGGGGCGACCGGCGGCGGCGGTTTCGTGGGTGGTGGCGCCGCCGGCCTTGGCGATGACGAAGTCGTGGGTGGCCATGAGGCGGGGCACGTCGGACGACCAGCCGAGCAGGGTGAGGTGGCGGTGGGGGAATTCGGCGGCGAGGTGGCGGGCGACCGGGGTGAGGCGGCGGGTGTGGCGGCCGAGGACGAGGGTGAGGGCGAGGTCGGATGGGCTGTCGCGGAGCAGGGAGCGGAGCGAGCGGCTGAAGGTTGGCCGGTCACTGGCGGCGAAGAAGAGGGCGGAGCGCGGCGGGTCGAGGGGCGGCCGGGTGGGCAGGCTGGCGAAGACCGGGGAGACCGGGAAGCCGGAATCGACGACGGTGGTGTCGGGGCCGGCCCATGGGCGAAGGAGCTCGGCGGAGATTTCGTCGGCGGCGAAATAGGTGCGGACCGAGTCGCAGCGCCAGACCGGGTGAATGGTGATGGAGTCGGTGACCACGGTGTGGACGGGCAGGCGGGAGCGGCCGAGCAGTCGGTGGAGCAGCGGCGGGTAGAGCGGGAACGTGCAGACGACAGCGGCGGGCGGGTCGCGGCGCAGGTCATGGGCGAGCGCCTGGCGGACCGGTTGCAGCGTGTGCAGCGGGTCGTTTTCGAGCGGCAGGCGGCTGGCGGTGCGGTAGAACCGGCGCCAGGCCCAGGCGGCGTGGGTGATGGTGGCGGCGTAGGTTTTTTCGAGGAACCGCCCGACGACCGGCTGGGATTCGCGGATGAAGTCGCGGATGTCGACGCGGACGGCGGGGCCGGCGAGCTGGCGGATGGCGTCGGCGAGGCCGCGGGCGGCGCTGTTGTGACCGTCACCGAACGAGGCGGTGAGGATCAGCAGGCGGGGAGGGGCGGGGATGGGCGCGGAGGCCGGCACGGCGGAGAGCATGGCATGACGGGTGGGGCTTGAAAACTTAAGATTCATGAAATAGAATGACGCCATCAATCGGACGACCACCATTCCATTGGCACATCTGCGGCCGCCGCGTCGCCGGGCCCTGCGCTGGCCGACGTGGTGGTGGGCGGCGGGTGTCTGGTTGTGGGTGGCGCAGGCGGTGTGGCAGTCGGGCGGGGCATCCGGGGTGTCGGCGGCCCGGGCCGGGCTGGGGGTGGCCGGGGACGGGTTGGTGGAAGGCTGGGCACCGCCGGTGCCGGCGTACCGGGCGGAGCGGCTGCCGGGGCCGCCGGTGGTGGCCGCGGTGGCGGCGGAGCAGGTCGGGCATTTGACACGGCGGACCGGCGAGTGGCGGTTTCTGACGCCGGCGGTGCGAGGGGCGCTGGACGGGGCGGCGGCGGGGCGTCCGCGCGGACGGGCGCCGTGGCGTCGGGTGGTGGTGGAGGGCACGGGCGAGGGTTCGGGCGGGGCGAGGGATCTGGCCTTTCTGATGCGGCGTGACGGCGAGGGCAGGGTGCCGGGCGGCCTTGGGTCCGGGCATCTGGTGATCGGAAACGGGACGCGCACGCCGGACGGGACGATTGAGCGCACCGGGCGGCCGCTGGGGGACGAGGCGTTGGTGGTGGTGATGGTGGGGGATTTTTCGCGGCGGCCGCCGACGGTGGCGCAGCTGCAGGCGTTGACGGAGCTGGCGGATTATGCGCGGGCGAAGACCGGGGTGATTCCGGTGGTATTGGGAGATCTGGCGCGGGCGCCGGTGGCGGCTTCGGTGCTGGAGGCGGCGTTTCCGGTGGGGGCGGGGGGTCATCCGGTGGCGGAGACGGCGCGTAACTGAGGCCATGGTAATCGGACTTACCGGAGGCACCGGTTTTCTCGGGCGTCATGTGATGCGGGCGGCGGCGGCGGCCGGTCATGAAGTGGTGGTTTTTTCGCGGAATCCGTCGGCGGTGGTGCCCGGGGCGCGCGAGCGGCGCGGGTGGCCGTCGGACCGGTTGCCGGATCTGGACGGATGTGAGGCGGTGATTCATCTGGCGGGTGAGACGGTGCTCGGGTGGTGGACGCGGGCGAAGCGGGAGGCGATCCGCGGCAGCCGGGTGGACGGCACGCGGCGGCTGGTGGCGGCGATGGCGGCGCCGTCGGCGCGGGTGGGCACGCTCGTGTGTGCGTCGGCGGTGGGGTATTATGGCGATCGTGGAGATGTGGTGCTGACGGAGGAGGCGGGGGCGGGCGATGGATTTCTGGCGGACGTGACGCAGGCGTGGGAGCGAGAGGCGGAGGCGGCCGGGGCGGGCGGCGGGCGGGTGGTGCGGGCGCGGCTGGGGCTGGTCCTCGGTCCGGACGGCGGTGCCTGGCCGGTCTTGCGGCGGGCTTTCCGGGCGGGGGTGGGTGGGCGGCTGGGCACCGGGCGCCAGTGGATGCCGTGGATTCATGTGCGGGATGCGGCCGCCCTGCTGGTGACGGCGGCGGTCGACGCCCGGTACCGCGGGCCGGTGAATACGGTCAGTCCGGAGCCGGTGCGCAATGCGGAGCTGACGCGGGCGGTGGCGCGGGCCTTGCGGCGGCCGGCGGTGCTGCCGGTGCCGGCGCCGGTGATGCGCCTGGTGTTGCGTGACCAGGCGCGGATGTTTCTGGACAGCCAGCGGGTGGTGCCGGAGGTGGCGCAGCGGCTGGGGTTTGATTTTGCGTTTCCCACGCTGGCTTCGGCGCTCGAAGATCTGGCCGGTCGGGTTTAGGCTGCCCGATGGATGATTTTCATGTGATGGTGACCGGGGCGTCCTCCGGGCTGGGCGAGGCGTTTGCGCGCGCGCTGGCGCCGCGGGTGCGGCGGCTGGTGCTGGTGGCGCGGCGGGAGGACCGGCTGTTGATGCTGCGGGCGGAGCTGGTGGCGGCGCATGCGAACCTCGAGGAGGTGCGGGTGTGCCGGGCGGATCTGGCGGACCCCGGTGACCTTGAGGATCTGGTGCGTCGCGAGTGCGGGGAGATTGATCTGCTGGTGAACAATGCGGGCCTCGGCGACTACGGGGATTTTGCCGGGGCGGAGTGGGTGCGGGTGCGGACGATGATGGATGTGAACATGGTGGCATTGACCCGGCTGACCCATGCGGTGTTGCCCGGGATGCGGCGCCGGCGGCGTGGCGGAGTGATCCAGGTGAGTTCGCTGGCCGGGGAACTTTTTATTCCGGATTTCGCGGTGTATGCGGCGACCAAGGCCTATGTGACGCGGTTTTCCGAGGCGCTGCGGCTGGAGGTGCGTGAGGACGGGGTGACGGTGGTGGCGGTGTGTCCCGGGCCGGTGGCCACCGAGTTCGGGGCGGTGGCGCGGCGCGGCGGCCGCGAGCGCCGCCCGCTGCCCTTTTACAACTTCCTCCATACTTCTGCGGAGCGGGTGGTGGCCGAGGCGCTG
>JALRGF010000639.1 GCA_023253495.1 Verrucomicrobiales bacterium | reverse complement strand
TACGACTGGAAAGAAACCCCGCGCATCGCCGGCGGCCGCGTGCCACTGGTGCTCAGCATTTCCGGACCGAACCAGCGGCCGCTCCAGATCACCCGCGACCTCGCCGGATTCTGGCTCAACCACTACCCCAAACTCCGTCAGGAGCTGGCCCGCAAATACCCCAAGCACGAGTGGCGGTAAGGGCCGGACGCCCGCTCAGCGCCCTGACACGGCGCCGGGCGCATCGAGGAAATCAGGCACCCCGTTGCCATTGGTATCCGCGGATTTTTCCACGAGATCCGGATTGCCGTCGGCGTCGCCATCGAGGGTGGTCAGATCGAGAAACACGAACGGCCGCTGGTAGGCTTCGGCGTCGGTGCCGGCATAGGTGACCCAGAGGCGGAGGGCGGTGGCGTCGAAGACGGCATTGAGCACATTGCCTCCCTTGATCGGGATGCGGCAGGCGAGGTCCATCATGGCTTCGGCGTTGAGGGTGCCGTGTTTTTCCTTGAGCGGCCCGAACGCACCGCGCCCCTCGTCCTGGTACACCACTTGCGGCAGCACGGCGGGGGCGAGTTCGTCGGTCGGGTCGTTGTCCTTCCAGATGCGGATGTTCCGGGGCGGCGGTTCCGGGCTGTGCGACAGGATTTTCACCGCGCGGCGGTCGGTGCGGCCGTCACCGAAGACAAAATGGTAGCGTTTCGTCTGCGGGGTGCGGTGGAAGATGTCGAGCGCCTCGGTGAGCGAATCGGCGTCGTACATCAGCGTGCGGAACCACGTGGTGAAATGCGGTGCCTGCACGTTGTAGGGCATTTCCTTGCGCGACGAATCCCCCATTTCCGAGAGGGCGAGCCCGGAGGCGCTCAGGCCGCAGTTGGCGCCGATGAACCCGGCAAACGTCGGCAGCACATGGGCATGGCCGCCCGCCGGCAGATAAACGACCAGTGCGGGAAACAGGTGGGCGCCGGCCTCCAGGCTCCAGTCGAGGTTGCGGGTCTGGTAGAGGTGCCCGTCCGCGGTGGCCGCACCCCAGGCGGCAATGCTGCTGCAGGAATACGGCATGAGCAGCGGCAGGCAGTGGGCGTGCTGCAGGGTGCGCAATGCCACCCCGCTGCCGGCCGCCAGACCGCCGAGTTCCTGCTCGATGCGGTCGTCGGTGAAGGCCGCCGTCGTCGACCAGACGCGGTCGAGTTCGGCGTCGTCGAGGCCCAGTTCCTTCTTAAAGCCGTCGACCACCGCCGGCACGAAGCGGCCGATCTCGTCCTTGAGCAGGTGGCCGACCTGCCAGCCCATCTGCCACGGCTCGCCCCCGACCACCACCACGGGCACTCGGGCATCCCCGTTGGCCACGGAAAACCGGTAGCCGGCGCCCCCCGGCGACGACTCCCCGCCGGTGGAGCGGACTTCCGCTTTCGGCACGGCGGTCGTCTGGCCGCCGATGAACCGCGCTTTGTCCGACGCTTCGTCGGCCAGCCCGGCCCCGGACCAAACCGCCACTCCGAGGGCGGCGGCGAACGCCGACCGGCCATAAGAACGCCGGCCATATCGGAAAGTCCGGGGCCCGAAGAACCCGGTGAAGGCGTCAGAGGATTTCATGGTTCCAGTCTTTCAGGAGCGCCGGACGATGGCAAGCCTGCGATGAGGGGAATCGGAAATGCGGGGTGGGGAGCTGTTCAGGCCAGGGCCTGTTCGATGAGGGTGGCGGTGCGGGCGTAGGCTCCGCCTTGGCCGAGGGTGGCGACCACGGCGGCGAGCTCGCGCTGCAGGGTGGTGCGGGCGGCGGGGGCGTCGAGAAGACGGGTCAATTCGGTGGCAAGGGCGGTCGGGGAGGCGTCGTGCTGAATGAATTCGCGGACCACTTCGCGGCCGGCGAGGATGTTGACGATGCCGAGGTGGGGGACCTTGATGACGCGGCGTCCGATTTCGTAGGTGAGCCAGGCGACTTTGTAGACGAGGGCGTGGGGCAGGCCGAGCGCGGCAGCCTCAAGGGTGGCGGTGCCGCTGGCGACGAGGCCGGCCGTGGCGCGCTGCATGAGGTCGTGAGCGTTGCCGACGCTGATGGCCACGGGGAAGCCGGCGGAGAGGTCGCGCATGCGAGAGGCGAGACGGTCGTTGACGGCGGCGGTGGCGAACCGGAGGTGCGGGTGGGTGGTGCGCAGGCGGCGGGCCGTCTCCAGCATGACCGGCCAGAGCGCGGTGATCTCGCGTTCGCGGCTGCCGGGGAGCAGGGCGACGAGGTCTGCTTCGCGCGCGGTGTCCGGCCGTTGCGAGACCAGAGAGTCGGTGATCGGGTGACCGCCGAATTCGGTGCGCAGGCCGGACGCATTGTAAAGCGGCGCTTCGAAGGGGAAGAGGCAGATCATGAGGTCGAGCCAGCGCGCCATTTTCGGGATCCGTGACCGGTGCCACGCCCAGACCTGCGGGCTGATGTAATAGAGCAGCTTCACTTCCGGCCGGAGGTGCTGGAGCCGCGCGGCCAGCCGCAGGTTGAACCCCGGGTAATCGATGAACACGACGGCATCCGGCCGCAGCGTTTCGATATACTGCGGCACCGGGTCCTGGAGGCCGGGTTCAGACGGATCGACATAATCGGCGATCCGTTCACG
>JALRGF010000557.1 GCA_023253495.1 Verrucomicrobiales bacterium | reverse complement strand
ACATGGTGGCGGCGATCTCCTCGGTGACGCCGGCTGATGTGCACCGGGTGGCGGCGACGCACTTGCGGGACCAGTCGCTGACGGTGACCTCGATCAATCCGAAGGGGAGCCTGAGCCGGGCGGCGCGGAGACGTCGGAGCGGGGAAGCCGGTGGGGTGAAGCGGGTGGTGCTGCCCAACGGCCTGACCGTTTTGATCAAGCCTGACCGGCGGGTGCCTTTGATCACGCTGCATGCCTGCCTGCGTGGCGGTATGCTGGCTGAAAGCGCGGCGACCGCCGGCCTGAGCCGCCTGATGGCGCGCACCATCCTCAAGGGCACGGTCCATCGCAGTGCGGAGGAAATCGCCACGCTCATTGAGGAGTCCGGAGGCGGGATCAGTGCGGAATCCGGCGGCAGTTCGTGGTCGGTGACGGTTGATCTGCTCAAACCTGATCTGGCCATGGGTCTGGAGGTGCTGGCTGACGTGCTGCTGAATCCGGCGTATCCCGCGGCCGAGGTGAAACGGGAAAAAGGCATTCAGCTGGCGGCGATCAAGTCGGAGGCCGACCGCCTGACCAGCGTGGCCTTCCGGGAATTGCGGGAGGCGCTTTTCGGCTCACATCCGTTTGCGTGGGACCGGAACGGCTCGGCGTCGACGCTGGCGGCGCTGGACAGCGCGATGTTGCTGGCGTTTCACCGGAAGCTGGCGGTGGCGCGGAACGTGGTGCTGGCTGTCTACGGTGACGTGGAGCCGGCGGAGGTGACCCGATTGGTCGAGGCGGCTCTGGGCGCGATGCCCTCGGGCCGCCGCCACACTACTCCACCCAAGGTCGGATTTGCCGACGGCCTGTCCGGCCGGGTGGTGCGCGAGGTGCACAAGGACAAGAAGCAGGCGGTGCTGGCGGTCGGATTTCCGACGGTGAGTGCGCTGCACCGGGACCGGGCGGCGCTTGAGCTGCTGGACGAATCCTGCAGTGACATGGCGTCGCGCCTTTTCCTGAGGATCCGCGAGGAGCAGGGCCTGGCGTATTACACCGGGGCGTTTCAGATCCTCGGCATGGCTCCCGGGGCTTTCGCCTTCTACCTTGGCACCTCGCCAGCCCAGCTTGAGCATGCGCAGGCGGAGCTGCTGGATGAGGTTGGAAAGCTGGCGGCCCACGGGCTTGAGGACGATGAGCTGGCCCGGGTCAAACGATCGTGGATCGGCAAAAACCTGATCAGCCGCCAGTCGCCGGAAAGCCTGGCCCGCACGGCCGCTCTTGACGAGCTTTACGGCGTCGGTCACGACCACCACGAAAAACTGGTGGCCCGCGTGCAGGCGTTGACCGCGGGTGACGTGCGTGCGGTCGCGCGGAAATATTTCGGTCCCGGCTGCCCGCATGTGGTGGCGCGGGTTTTGCCGCGGTGAGGTGAGGGTCCGCGGTGAGCTGTGGCGGCTACTGGATGAGTTCCGGTGGGTACGGCCAGAGCGGGGTGAGGGTGCTGCGGCGCACCCAGCCGACACGGGTCGGGGAGCCGGGAATTTCGACGTAGGACCAGTTATCGCGGTTTTCGCGGACGACGACTTCCGAGCCGGGCGGCAGGTCGATGATGATGCCGGCGGTTTCGGTGGGGGCGGCGAGGGCGGTGGTGTCGGTCTGGGTGACGATGGCGCGGCGGACGGCTTCCTCGGGGCCGAGGCGGGCGCGGGCGCCCCAGGCGGCGAGGGCGGTGGCGGGCACGGCGAGGGCGAGCAGTGACCAGGCGGCGGTGCGGGTGCGGCCGCGCAGCCGCAGGAAGACGAGGGCGCCGAGGGCGAGAGCGCCGGTCCATGCCGTGGCGCTGAGCGTCCAGAGCCACTGGGAGTGTGGGAGGAGCGAGGAGATGGTGCGGCCGGTGGTGGGCGCGAATTCCAGGGCGCCGGTCCGCCGTTGGAGCAGCCGCAGGTTCTGGCGGGCGGCGGTGTCGCCGGGGTCGAGGAGCAGGGCCCGCCGGTACCAGAGGGCGGCGAGCCCGGGTTTTTCCTCGCGGAAGAGAGTGTTGCCGAGGTTGAAGAGGAGGTCGTTGGAAATCGACTGATCCTTCTCGATCACCGACTCGAAGGCCTGGCGCGCGGCCGGCCAGTCCTTTTTTTCAAATGCCGTCAGGCCCTGCTCGTAGTGGGCGGGCGTCGCGCCGGCGCGAGTGACGAAGAGTGTCAGCAGCAGCAGGACACGCATGAAGATCGTGGAGCGGAGGATGGGCGCGGATCGATGAGCCATGAGGGGTGGTCGAGAAGCAGGACTGACGATGGGGCGGGCCTTCAGCCCTTGAGTGACGGAAAACGATTTCCTGGGCCGTTGGCCCAGGCTGGGATGGGGGCGGGCCTTTGGCCTTGGATCAGCGGCTGGAGAGGCGGGCCAGGGAGTCGAGGGTGGCGCGGGTTTCGGTTTGTTCCGGGCGGGGGACGGGGGCGGTGGCTTCGTCGGAGGCCCCGGCGTAGCAGTAATGCGCGTGGCGGGCGAGCAGGGAGTCGAGGGCGCCGTTGAGCCCGGCGGCGGTGGCGGGGCGGCCGGAGTGGAAGGCGGTGGCGTCGATGAACTCGCGGGCGAGCGAGTAGAATTCGCGGCGGGTGAGCGAGTCGCGGCGCAGGTCACGGCGGATTTCGGCGGGCCGTCGTGGGCATGGCGCGGCGGCCGCTCGACACCGCCGCCTTCCGCGCCGCGCAGCGCGACGACATCCGCCGCTTTCACACCCGCCGCGCGTTCGAGCCGGAGCCGTGGGCCTGGCTCGAGTCGCGACTGCATTACGTCAGCGGTGCGTTCGACGACGCGATGGCCTATGCGCGGCTCCGC
>JALRGF010000545.1 GCA_023253495.1 Verrucomicrobiales bacterium | reverse complement strand
GGGACAGAGACGAGGGACCTGAGGGACCTGAGGGACCCGAGGAGGGACGAAGGACCGGAGGGACCTGAAGGACCTGAGGAGGGACGCTGAGCCCTCGGGTCCCAGTCCCTTTGTCCCTTCTCTCGGGTCCCTCAGGTCCCTCAGGTCCCTCGTCTCTGTCCCTCCGTCCCTTTTCCCTTTCTTGCCATCCCGGGGCGTCCCGTTTATGGACCGTGATGTCCACGGACTTTGACCGGGTGATTGAGCGGCGCGGCACCGGCAGCCTGAAGTGGCTGCGGTACGAGGGTACGGATGTGCTGCCGATGTGGGTGGCGGACATGGATTTTGCGGCGCCACCGGTGGTTCTGGACGCGATCCGGGCGCGGCTGGACCATGGGGTTCTCGGGTACTCGAAGCCGCATCCCGGCTTGAACGTCACGGTGCTGGCGTATCTGGAGCGGGCGCACGGGGTGAAGGCGGAGGCGGAGTGGATTGAATGGCTGCCCGGGCTGGTGCCGGCGAAGTCGATGGCGTGCCGGGCGGTCGGGGTGGCGGGTGATTCGGTGATCACGTTGACGCCGGTGTATCCGCCGTTTCTGGCGGTGCATGCGGATGCCGAGAAGCGGTTGATCACGGTGCCGCTGGCGCATGATGAGGCGAGCGGGGGCGGGTGGGCGATTGATTTTGACGCGATGGAGCGGGCGGTGCGTCCCGACACGCGGGTCTTTCTTTTCTGCAACCCGCATAACCCGGTCGGGCGGGTGTGGAGCCGGGCGGAGGTGGAGAAGGTGGCTGAGTTCTGTGTGCGGCACGACCTGCTGCTGGTCTCCGACGAGATCCATTGCGATCTGGTGCTGGAGGCGGAGCGCACGCCGCATTTTTCGGCGGCGCGGCTGGACGGTCCGATCCGCGACCGGCTGATCGTACTGATGGCTGCGAGCAAGACGTACAATATTCCCGGGATGGCGCTGGCGTGGGCGCTGGTCCCTCATCCCGCGGTGCGGCGCCGGTTCCGGGCTGGCGGAGGCAAGCTGATTCCGGAACTCAATCCGCTCAGCTATCATGCCACCGAAGCGGCGCTGCGCGACGGTGGACCGTGGCGCCAGGAGTTGCTGGCTTATCTGCGCGGCAACCGCGACCACCTGGCACGGGTGCTGGCGGAGCGCCTGCCGCAGCTCAAACTGGCGTGGCCGCTGGAGGCGACGTATCTGGCGTGGATCGACGCCCGCGGCCTGGGGGTCGACCATCCGCAGGCGTTTTTTGAGAAAGCCGGGGTGGGATTGAGTGATGGACGGGACTTTGCCGCTCCGGGGTGGGTGCGGTTGAATTTCGGCTGCCCCCGGGTCACTCTGGACGAGGGGCTGCGCCGCTTGGTGGCGGCGGTCGATACAGGCGGTCCGGGCCGGGCCGGATAAGGCGTTCCGGGCTACAGCCGCACGGCCATGGCGCGGGCGAAGCGGGCGTGGTCGTCGGCGGTGAGCTGGCCCCGGGCACCGAGCATGACGACGAGCTGGGAGGCGCCGGGTGGGACGCGCACGATGGTGGCGAGGTCGTGCCAGCCGTCGGCGTCCGGTTCTCCTTCCGGAGCGACGAGCAGGGCGGCATCCGGGGCGGTCCACTGGCCTTTGGCGTCCTTCCAGCCGAGCTGAAGCAGAGCGATGCCGGCGCCGTGCCGCTGGATCCGGGTGCCGACGGCGTACGACTCACCCGGTTTGACCGCAAGATCCTGCCCGAAATGGGCCTCGGTGGCGGCAGACCAGATGGCAGTGGCCGGCTGGTGGGCGTCGATCACCGGCGGGGAGCGGCGGGCGGTGCCGCGCGAGTCATCGCGTTGCCACGTCCACCAGGCATCCGGCAGGTTCTCCTTGCCTTCTTTGGCGAAATCGCCATTGGCCAGGCGGTTTTGTGCGGGTGAGGCGGTGGCCAGGTGGCGCAGGGCGGCGGCCGTCGGGGTGCGGGCGCGCGCGAGGGCGTCGGTTACGCCGGGGAGGCGGTCGGGCCATGGTTCGGCCGGTGGGGCGTCGGGCGGATCGGCCGGCCACCAGCGACCGGATTCGCCATGGACCCGGATCCATCCGTCGGACGCGCGCACGGCGGCGGCGGCGTGGTCGGCGAGGCGGGAGTCGGGTGGCGGGGAGGAGGGGTTGCCGGCCTTGGGTGGGGTGAGGTAGGCGTCGAGAAAAAGAGAGTGGCCGATGAGGAACTGGGCGCGGAGTTTGGTCCGGTGATCCGGGGCGGCGAGGCGGGCGGCCTGGGTGCGCAGCCTGGTGAAAGCGCGGTTGAAGTCGGCTTCTCCGGCGGGCCGCCGGTCGGCGAGCGGCGTGCTGTCGATGACTTGGATTTTCGGCGGGGCGGCGTCCCACCAGCCGTCGAGGAAAGCGGGGAGCAATCCGAGCGGGTGGGTCGGCAGCAGGGCGGTGGGGGAGGTCTCTGCGCCGAGGAGCGGCAGGAATTCCGAGTACAGCCCGGTAGCGAGGATGACGGCTTCGGGAAATTCGGTGCCGACGGCGAGCATGATGTCGCGACCGCGGTCGCGGGCCATTTTGGCGTAGGCGGCGAAATCTTTTTCGGTGCGGCGTGACTGGGATGGGTAGTGAAACAGGGTTCCCGGGGCGCCTGGCGGGACGGGATCGAAGGCCAGCCCGCGCAGGCCGCCGAGTTTGGCCGAGCGGGCGAGCAGGCGCCAGTGGTCGACGGTTTCCCGCCAGCCAGCGTCGTCGAACCAATCGACGTCCCCGGGGCGGGCCTGCACGGCGAGGAAGTTGTCGCGGGCGCGGGTGGGTCTGGTTTCCTTGAGGTCAGCGACCATCGACTCGATTTCGGCCGGCTGCCATGGATCGCGGCTGAAGGCGAGGTCGGCTGGTTGAGTGGTGCCGTCGGCGAGGCGGCGCAGCGGGCGGATGACGGCGCCGTCAAAAGGACTTTTTTCGAATTCGGCGAGGTGGGTGCGGAACGAGGCCGGGGTGGGGGCGTCCGGTCCGGTGGCGATGAACCGTCGGTTTCCGGTGTTCCCCGGGGCGGGCGGCGCAGCCCATGCGGCCAGCATGGCGGTGAAGAGGAACCGGAGGAGCGCGGACCGGACAAACATGAGGCACTGTATCCCGGGCGCTGGCCGGCGCCTGCAAAAGATGGTGGCCGGCGTGGAATTTTTTGACTTCCCGCGGGCCGTCGGCGTCCCCTACTGGTATGCTCAGACATCACCCCATGAGCCTTTCACTCCTTGCCGCCGCCCTCGCCGGTTTCCGATCGGCCGGATCACGCCTCGCCCCGGTATTGCTGGCCGTGTGGACGGCCGCGACCGCCCACGCCGGCCGGTATCCCGCTGCCGGCAGCCAGGCGTTTTCGTATGCCAATGGCACGGTGGCCGGCAGCGGGGTCTGGAACGACGGCACCTCGCTTTCGAGCACGCTGATCGGGGAGCCGCCGGTTCCGGTCGCGTCGGTGCAGGGAAATTCGCTGCGGTTGGCGGCAGACGGACAATTCAACACGGTGGCGGCCTTCCGGATTCCGGACCTTGATGTCGGACAGGACATCGGGGCGCTGACGATCAGTTTTTCGCTCAAGGCATTTGCCGCGGGTACGGCGGGGCAGGGGGTTTCGGTGAATTTCGGCGCGATTCCCGAGAGCCCTGGCGACGGCGAACTCGGCTGGCCGCTCCCGGGCGGGCTGACCGTGAGTTTTGAAACGTCCGGGACCCCGACGGCCGGCAGCATCGAGGGAGCGATTGTCGTGTATGCAAACAACACGCTGGTCGCGCGCTATCCGCAGACGTTCATCAACGACAGCGGTTTCCGGGCGGTGGTCGTCCGCTATGACGCCCAGGGCCTCGACGTCCGCTACAATAATGCGGATCTCGCGGTCAATCTGCCGCTGCCCGGATTCGCGCCGTCGATCGGCCATCGCGTCGCCTTTTCCGCACGCACCGGGGCCGCGGCGTCGCAGGAAATCGCCCTCGACAACCTGAGTGTGCTGACCACGCCGACCACGGCCGTGGCCACCGGCGGGCCGGTCATCAGTGAGTTCGTGGCCGCGAACTCGGGGTCGTACGAGGACGAGGACCTGGAGACGCCCGATTGGCTCGAGATCATGAATGGCAGCGGCTCGCCGGTGGCCATGGCCGGGTGGCTGCTGACGACTGATCCGACGCACCAGGAAACCTGGCCGTTCCCCGCGGTATCGATCCCGGCCAACGGCTACCGCATCGTCTTCGCCTCCGGGAAAAATCGCGCGCCGACCGCGGCGACCGGCCAGCTGCACACTCATTTCACGCTGCCGCGGGAAAGGGGGTATCTGGCGCTGCTGCGACCGGACAGGTCGGTCGCTACGGAGTTCACCTACGGCGCGCAGTACCCCGACATTCCGTACGGGGAGATCGGGTCGGCACGGGTCCGCGGGTATCTGGAGACGCCCACGCCGGGAGTGAAGAATGTCAGCCTGGTGGGCGACGGACCGCCGGCCGGGGACATTGTTTTTTCGCGGCCCGGCGGTCTGCTGGCCCAGGGGGAATCCGTCACGCTGGCGATCGCGCCGCCGGCCGCTCCGGGAGCGGTCGTCCGCTACGCCCTCGGTCAGGCGGTGCCGACGGAAACCTCGCCGGCGTACCTCGAGCCGTTCACCATTACCACCACCACGACCGTCCGCGCGCGGCTCTTCGAGCCCGGCCGGCTGCCGGGGCCGGTCAGCAGCCGCACGTTTCTGCGCTACGACGCCTCGCTGGCGAACTACAACGGCTCCGGGCAGCCGTTTTCCTCGAACCTGCCGGTCATCGTGATGGACAGCCACGGGGTGAATGTGGATGGCACGACCGACCCGAATGCCGCGCGTCCGTACCGCCCGACCTATGCCGTGGTCATCGCCCCGGATCCGGTGACCGGACGGGCTCGCCTGGATGGTCCGACCGACTATCAGGGACGCGGTGGCACTCATGTGCGCGGGGAAAGCTCTTCGGGATTCGGGCAGAAGTCGTATGCCTGGGAAACCTGGGACAACCGCGACCAGGATCGCGACGAATCCTTTCTCGGGCTGCCGTCCGAATCCGACTGGGCGCTGATCGCGCCGTGGTCGGAAAAGACCATGCTGCGGAACTATCTGGTGTTTGCCGGGTTCAACGACATGCGGGGCGACTGGGTGGCGCCGCGGACGCGGTTTGTGGAGGTCTTTTTCAATCAGGAGGCCGGCCAGCCGGTGAGCTTCGCCGATTATCGCGGGTGTTACCTGCTGGTCGAGCGGATCAAGCGGGCGACCAACCGTCTGGATCTCGCCGACACCAATCCCCTGGTCACGGACCCGGCGCTGCTGACCGGAGGCTACATTTTCAAAACCGACAAGATCAATCCCGGGACCACCCAGTGGACGACGTCCCGCGGGATTTCCATCCAGAGTGCCGACCCCAACGTTTTTTCGACCAGCCAGCGGGCGTACCTGCAGAAATACCTCAATGATTACGAAGCGGTGCTGCACGGCGCCTCGTTTGCCAACCCGCAGACCGGCTATGCGGCGTGGATTGACGTCGACAGTTTCATTGATGCGCAGTGGGCGGTGGAGATTTCCAAGCAGATCGACGGCTATGTTTTCAGTACTTATTACCACAAGGACCGCGGCGGCAAGGTGCGCGCCGGTCCGCTCTGGGACTTCAACATTTCCATGGGTAATGCCGACTATGCCGAGGGGGAATTTTTCGACGGCTGGAACTATGCTCCGCCACCGCGTACCGCGCCGCTCGCCGGCGGCCTGTGGTACACCCGTCTGCATGCCGACCCGAATTACCGCGTGCGGACGTTCGACCGTTACTGGGCGCTGCGGGGCGGCGCGTGGAGCACGGAATCGCTGATGGCCCGGATCGATGCGGCGGTGGCCCAGCTGACCGACGGCAACCCGACCCTGATCACCAATACCACCGCCGCCAGCGTGCAGACGCCGGTGGCCCGCCATTACCGGAAACACAAGATCCTCGGGACCCGCCAATGGCCGAACCCGGCGGTCTCGACGACGTTGACAACGTATCAGGCCGAGATCGCCTGGCTCAAGAAATGGATGACCGACCGCCTCGCCTGGATGGACAACCAGTTTGCGGTGGGATCCTCGGCGATGCGGCCGCCGGTGCTGACGGCGGTGCCCGATGGCCCGGGCGCGGTCCGTATCAGTGTGGCGCCGTTCGCCGGTCCGGTGGCCGGGGTGCATTTTCCCGAAGGCCGGCTGTATGTGACGACGGACGGCAGCGACCCGCGCCCGCTGCATTACGCCCTGCCCACCACCCAGAATCTTACTCTGTTTTCGGAGTACGGAACCGGTCATTGGTTCGTGCCGACGGCGGCCAACGGCGGCGATACGCTGACGGCGGAGGCGTGGGCCGGACCGGCCGATCCCCCGAACGCCGGGGCATGGTCGTCCGGCACGCTCGGTATCGGCTTTGACACCCAGCCGTCCTCCTCGAGCAATCCGACGATGTACCATGTCGGAGGTGCGCATGTGGGCGACACCACGTGGACCGGCGGGGCCAGCAACGTGCAGGCGGCGATGCTCAACCAGACGGCGGCGGCCTTCCTGCGGGTGCCGTTTGTGCTGACCGCCGACCAGCGCGCGCGCCTGGCCACGCTCACCTTGCGGATGCGCTACGACGATGGTTTTATCGCCTTGGTCAATGGTGTGGAGGTGCACCGGCAGCATGTGACCGCCGACACCCCGGCCGCCTGGAATGCCACGGCCAATGCCACGCCCGCCACCCATGGCGAAGCCGCCGCCGCCACCCTGAGCAATTTCAATCTCTCCCATGCCATCCGGCACCTCCGCGAGGGGACGAACATGCTCGCCATCATCGGCCTGAACAAGACGGCGGCCGACAACGACTTCCTGCTCAGCCCGAGCCTGACCGCGGTGCTCGGCGTGCGCCCGGCCGCTGCCCAGCCGGCAATTACCGCGCCGGTCTACACCGCGCCGCTGGCAGTGTCGGCCGCCACCACCGTCAAGGCACGCCTCTTCTGGCCGGAAACCGGCATGTGGTCGCCGCTGGCCGACAGCACGCTGGCCCCGGCAGCCGTGCCCGCATCCCGGGAGAACCTGGTCATTTCGGAAATCCACTATGATCCGGCGGCTCCGACGGCGGCGGAAATCGCGGCTGGCGGCAGCGTGGCGAGCGATTTTGAATTTATCGAATTCCTCAACACGTCGGCGTCCGACACCATTGATCTCACCGGGGTCCGGCTGACCGGAGCGGTGCAGGAGTTTGATTTCTCGTTTGCTGATGCGTCAGCCCGCCTGCTGCCGCCCGGAGCGCGTGTCGTCGTCTGCGCCAAGGCGTCCGCTTTTGCCGCCCGCTACGGGCCGGTGGCCGGCCTGCGGCTGGCCGGAGCCTTTGCCGGAAACCTGAACAACACCGGGGAAACCATCACCCTGCTGGACCGCGCGGGCACGGTCCTGTGGAGTTTCGCTTATGATAACAAGCCTCCGTGGCCGGTGGTCGGTGATGGCGCGTCGATCGTGCTCAACAACCCGGTGAGCCGTCCCGCTCCGGATCCGGCGGCGGGATCGAACTGGCGGGCCAGCCCGGCCGTTGGCGGGGCTCCGGGATTTCCGGACAGTGTGCCGCTGGGTCGGGTGCCGCTGGCAGACGACGATGGCGACGGCCTGGAAAATCTTCTGGAGTACATACTCGGCAGTGATCCGTCCTCCGGTGCCTCGGTGGCCACGCCGGTGGCGCGGCTGATCCCGGGGCCGGGCGGCGGCGGGGGGGCGGAGGTTGATTTCGAGTTTCCGCGCCACCTGGCGGCCGACGGCTATGTGCTGGAAATGCAGACCAGTGCCGATCTGGTCACATGGCGCCCGGAGCCGGGCGCGCTGAGCCTGATCGGGGTGCGTCGCGAGGACGGGGGCCGTCAGGTGGAGACGTGGCGGGCGCCCGTGCCGGTGGGTGTCGCGGGGCCGTTGTTCTTCCGCTTGTCGGCGCAGCCGCGCTGATTCTCTTGGGCCTCATGCCGATTGCCATTCTGTCCGACTGCCACGACCGCCTGGATCACCTGAAGCGGGTGCTGGACGAGGTGCGGGCCCGCGGGGCCGCGCGCCTGTTTTTTCTGGGGGATTTCTGTGCACCGTTTGCGCTGAAGGAGCTGGCGGAGGGGTTTGGCGGTCCGATCGATGCGGTTTTCGGAAACAATGATGGTGACCGGTTTCTCCTCTGCTCGATCGCGGCGCGTCACGCTCATGTGACGCTGCACGACCCGCTGGCCGAGCTGGAGGCCGATGGCCGGAAGATCCTGCTGACGCATTATCCGGAGATCGGGCGCCGGCTGGCCAAGTCCGGTGAGGCCGACGCCGTATTCAGCGGCCATGACCATCAGCGGTACCAGCATCGATTCGGCGGGGCGCTCTGGGCCAACCCGGGGGAAATCATGGGCCGCTTCGGGGTGGTCAGTTTCGGCTGGTACGACCCGGTGGCGCATGCCTTCGAGCATGTGCTGGTCGACTGACGGCGGGCGCACGGCGCGGCCCGCAGGGTGGGGGACCACGACAGTCACAACGCGCGCGCGCATTCGCGGAGGTGCCATGTCCCCGGCTGACCCGGAGCGGCCGCAAATCCTCCGGCGCTTATGACCCGGCGACCGCGGCTTCCAGGCGCCGGGTCCGGGCGCGTCCGAAGGCTTCGGCGCAGGCGCGGGTCATGACTTCGAGCGAGTTGATGGAGCGCCGGTTGATGCCGCAGCCGATCACGCCGGCCTCCCGGTTGTGCCAGAGGAACACGTTGCCGACGAGTTGCCCGAAGCGCGGCTCCCAGCTTCCGCCGGGAGCGTTTTCCTTCAGCAGGCGGTCCTTGTCGATGTCGGAGAGATGGCCCTGGGCGTACGACACGTGCCAGGCGACGCCGTTTTTGAAATGGACGATGATGCCGAGCGTCCCTTTTTCGAAGCGCACCGCCTCCGGATCGGAATCGGCCACTGATGCGGGCAGGGTGGCTCGGACCTCGCCATAGCGTTCGGTGCATTGCGCGAGGGATTCGCCGAGGCGGGCCTCGGCGGCCGGAGCGGCGGCCATAGCGACGGCCAGCGCAGCGGCGGCCGGAATGGAGCGGGTCGTCATGATCGATATCCATGCTCCCGCCGCCGCGCGGAATCAAGATCGGATCCACTCAGGCCACCGGTTCCGGTGGCCCTGTCCTCAGACGGCCACCCGCCGCATTTCGGGGGCGGCGCCCGCTCCGCGCAGAAACCAGAAGAAAACCACGGCCACCGCGGTCGGGAAAAGCGCCCCGGTGAGCAGTCCGAGCGGGCTGATGCCTTCGGAGCCGAAGGCTTTGGCCGTCTGCAGGATGCCGACACCGGCCGGATTGGGGGCATTGGCGATGACGGTCAGCCCGCCGCCGGTCACGGCGCCGGCGACCAGGGCGTATTTGAGGTCGTCGCTGATGCCTTCGACGAGCGAGCCGAGGTAGGTCAGGGCGGCGTTGTCGGTGATGGCGGTGAGGGCGGTGGCTCCGAAGAACATGCTGGACCCGTTCAGTCCGCTGATCAGCGGTTTGAGCCACCATGCCTGGAGCGAGCCGAGCACGACGAGGCCGGACAGGAAAAACCCGACGAGCAGCCCCTCGCGCAGTTTCAGCTGGTCCTGGTACTGGCGGGTGGCGGTGACCAGACCGAGGAAAATCATGAGCACACCGAGAATGACGTCCGGGTAATGGGCGAAGGCGACGACAAGGCCGAGGAAAACAAGGTGCATCACGGTGAGCAGGGCCGGCACCGAGCCGGTGTGCGCCGCGACCGGTTTCAGGGTGGCCAGTTCCTTCCGGAAAACCGAGGTCACCACCACGGTGGAAACGAGGCAGCTGAGCGCCGCGCGCCACCCGAAATGCTCCAGCATGAACGGGGTGTCCCAGTTCCACGTTGAGGCCACCATCAGTACAGGGGGCGCGGCGAAGTGGGTCAGGGTGCCGCCGATCGACACATTGACGAAGAGCAGGCCGAGGGTGGCATACGCGAGCCGCCGGCTGATGCCCTGGTCAAAGTACCGCCGCTTGAGCACCAGGGCGAGCAGCGTCATGGCCGCGGGCTCGGTGATCAGGGATCCGAGGAGCGGTCCGACGACGAGCGCGGCCACATAAAACGTCAGACTTTCCGGTCCCGGAATAATCCGCGCGGAAAGACTGATGATCTTTTCGGCGAGGCGGACGACCGGGCGGGTGGCCGCCACCACCATGACGACAAAGACGAACTTGGGCTCATTGAAATTGAGGCTTTCGATGTGGTAGACGGCGTCCTTGACCGAGCCCTTGGCGGCCGCCAATCCCGCGAAGAGGGCCGCCGCCCAGATGCCGAAAACGACTTCCGTCTCCGCCATGAAATGGAGGACACTTTCCTTGAACGACCCCTTCGGGTACTGGTGCGCCCAGTGGGCGAAGCGCTTCACCATGAAGGTGTGCAGCACCGCGAGGGCGAAAAAGACGGTCGCCAGGATTTCAATGGGCGTGGGACTCATAAATCGTCGCCAGACCTATCATGGTTTGCCGCCGGCACAAGTGAAGCCGGCAGGCATCGCCCCCCCGCGGACATTTCCGGTGGAACCGGGCTTTCCCCGGCGCGAGGGTGGAACTCCCGAGCGGCGCTCAGGCGCATCCCGGAGCGGACACCCGGTGGGCCGCAACGCTCCCATGATGTCCCGATTTCCCAGCCATTACCCCGATCCATCCCATGAAATGGAGCATCAAACTCGGCCGATTCCTCGGCATCGACGTCTTTCTGCACTTCACTTTTCTGATCCTGCTGCTGGTTATCTGGGGGTCGTCCTGGCTGACCCGCGGGCCGTCTGCTGCCCTTGAGGCCACCGCCCTGTGGATCTCGATATTCGGGTGCGTGCTGCTCCACGAATACGGCCATGCGCTGGCCGCCCGGGCCTATGGCATCCACACCCGGGATATCACGCTGCTGCCGATCGGTGGTCTGGCGCGCCTGGAACGCCTGCCCGACAAACCCGGCCAGGAGATTCTCGTCGCGCTGGCCGGTCCGGCGGTCAATGTGGTCATCGCGGCGGTGCTCGGGGCGGTCATTCTGGCCACCGGAGGGTTCCAGCCGTTCGGTGAGCTGGACGTGGCGCGCGGCGGATTTCTGCAACGGCTCTTCACGATCAACATCGGCCTGGTGGCCTTCAACATGCTGCCGGCATTTCCGATGGACGGCGGTCGGGTGCTGCGCGGCCTGCTCGCCCTCGGCATGGACCACACCAAGGCCACGCGGATCGCCGCCGCCATCGGTCAGGGTATGGCCGTGCTCTTTGTCATCGTCGCTTTCTTCGGCCAGGCGCCGATGCTCTTCCTCATCGCGTTTTTTGTGTGGATCGGCGCCCAGGCGGAAGTCGGCGCCAGTGAGGCCCGCAGTGTGCTGGCCGGGGTGATCGTGCGGCAGGCCATGCTCACTGATTACCGGTCGTTGACGCTCTTCGACACCCTGCGCGACGCCTCGGCGCTCGTGCTCAGCGGATCCCAGCAGGATTTTCCGGTGGTCGAAAGCGGTCCCGATGGCCGGGTTCTCGGGGTGCTCACGCGGGCCGGCCTGATGCGGGCGCTGGCCGCGCACGGGCTGGACGGGCGGGTGGCTGATGCCATGGAGCGCGATGTGCCCGGGGTGCAGGCGGACGAAGGGTTGGAGGAAGTGCTGCCGCGGCTGCGCGAGCAGGGAGCCAGCGCCACGCCGGTCTATGCCGACGGCCGTCTGGTCGGGCTGCTCACCATGGAGAATATCGGTGAACTCATGATGATACGCTCGGCGCTCAATCAGAGCCGGCCCGGGTGAGTCGGGGGGCACGCTGGCACGCTGCCACGGCGGCTCGCGCCGCGTTCACCGGGGCGCCGGTGGGTCTGCCTCGGTGCCATC
>JALRGF010000520.1 GCA_023253495.1 Verrucomicrobiales bacterium | reverse complement strand
GGCATGAAGTCGCGGGAGAGCCATACTCTGTAAATGTTCAAATAAGCAGTTTTCGCAAGTCCAAAAATCGGACCGGCTCCCAAACGTCCTGTGCAACGCCCTTCTTTCAGGATGGGACAGGCACCGTGTGGCGGCCCGCTTCACGATGGGACAGGTACCATGTGGCGGCCCCATGTGGCGCCCTGGCGTTCACGCCGCCCGCCGCGGGCGCTCGAGAGGGAGGGCGTCGCCCGCGCGGGGCGTGGTCTCCGCAAGGCACCGCTTCCGGGTGGGCGTGCACTTCGTGTCTTGATGCCATGGCGCTGACCGCGCACGCTGCGGGGGTCATGCCCCGGGTTCTTTTTCACCTCGACATGGATGCCTTCTATGCCTCGGTTGAGCAGCGCGATGAGCCGGCCTTGAGGGGGCGGCCGGTCATCGTGGGGGCGCCTCCTGACCGTCGCGGCGTGGTGTGCGCGGCCAGCTATGAAGCGCGGCGGTTCGGTGTGCGCTCGGCAATGCCCAGCTCGGTCGCCGGGCGTCTGTGTCCGTCCGGGGTTTTTGTCCGCCCGCGCATGGAGGCGTACAAGGCGGAATCACGGGCGGTCATGGCACTGGTGCGCGACCTTGCCGGCGGGAGGATCCAGCAGGTCTCGGTGGACGAGGCCTACATTGAGTTGACCGACCGGTTCGGGTCTCTCGACGATCTGGATGCCGCGCTCGCCGCCGCCGAGCCGCTGGCGCGCCAGTTGAAGGACGTCATTTTCCGCCAGCGCGGACTGACCGCCACCGTCGGGATCGCCGCCAACAAGCTGCTGGCCAAGATCGCCAGCGATCATCGGAAACCGGACGGACTCACCATCATCCGGGAGGCGGAAAAACGCGCGTTCCTCCGCCCGCTCCCGGTGCGCGTACTGCGTGGCGTGGGGGAGGTCACGGAAAAGGTGCTGGTGGGCGCGGGCCTGACCACGGTGGGGACTGTGCAGGACCATGGCGGCGACCTGCGCGCCCTGGTCGGAGCATGGGGGCCGGACCTGAGGCGGTTCGCCTTCGGAGAGGACGACCGCCCGCTCGAACTCGGCGACGACATCAAGAGCATCTCGTCGGAAAACACCTTTGCCCGCGACACCGACGATCGCCCCACGCTCCGGGCCTGCCTCCGCGGGCAGGCCGAGGAAATCGCGGCCAAACTGGCCAAGCGCCGGCTCGCTGCCTTCACCGTGCAGGTGAAGGTGAGATACAGCGACTTTTCCACGCTGACCCGGCAGCTGTCGGTCGAGGAGTCGCTGATGAGCGCCCGAGACCTGTACCGCCTCGGGTGCTGGCTGCTCGGCCATCACCGGCTGGTCACCCGCCCCTTGCGCCTGCTCGGGCTCGGGGTGAGCGGACTGACCGGGGATGTGGCCGAGCAGCTGAAGCTGCCATTGTGAAACCTCAGTTCGCCGCGGCGACCTTGGCACCGCTGCGCACGGACGGATCCAGGTCGAAGCGGTCGAGATTCATGACCTTGTTCCAGGCGGCGACGAAGTCCTCGACGAACTTCCGTTGCCCGTCGGTGCTGCCGTAGACTTCCGCGATGGCGCGGAGCTGGGAGTTTGATCCGAAGACGAGGTCGACCGAGCTGGCGGTCCATTTGACTTCTCCGGTTTTGCGGTCGCGGCCTTCGTAGAAGTGTTCGCACACCGGCGACACCTTCCATTCCGTGCTGATGTCGAGCAGGTTGACGAAGAAGTCGTTGGTGAGCACCCCGGGCCGTTTGGTGAAGACCCCGAGTCCGGGCACCCCGACATTGGTGTTGAGAACCCGCAGGCCGCCGACCAGGACGGTCATTTCCGGTGCGGTGAGGGTGAGCAGCTGGGCGCGGTCCACGAGGTTTTCCGGTGCCGGACGGTCGATCTTGCGGCCGAGGAAGTTGCGGAACCCGTCGGTTTTCGGCTCGAGCACCGCCACGGATTCCACGTCGGTCATTTCCTGGGTGGCATCGGTGCGGCCCGGAGTGAACGGAACCGTCACCTCGACGCCGGCCTGTTTGGCGGCGGCTTCGACGGCGGCGCATCCGCCGAGCACGATGAGGTCGGCGATCGACACCTTGACCTTGCCGGTCTGGGCGGCGTTGAAGTCCTGCTGGATCTTTTCGAGGGTCGCGAGGACCTTCGAGAGTTCCGCCGGGTTGTTCACTTCCCAGTCCTTCTGCGGGGCGAGGCGCAGGCGGGCTCCGTTGGCGCCACCACGCTTGTCGCTGCCGCGGAAGGTCGAGGCGGAGGCCCATGCGGTCGAGACGAGCTGCGAGTGGGTCAGGCCGGAAGCGAGGAGCTTCGATTTCAGATCCGCGATTTCGGTGGCGCCGATCAGGGCGTGGTCGACTGGTGGCACCGGATCCTGCCAGAGCTGGGCCGGCGGCACTTCCGGTCCGAGGCAGCGGGCGTACGGCCCCATGTCGCGGTGGGTCAGTTTGTACCACGCCTTGGCGAAGGCTTCGGCGAATTCGCCCGGGTTCTCGAGGAAGCGGCGCGAAACTTTTTCGTAGGCCGGATCCATCCGCAGCGCGATGTCAGTGGTGAACATCATCGGCGCGTGCGTCTTCGTCTTGTCGTGCGCGTCCGGTACCGTCCCTTTGCCGCCGCCGCCCTTGGGCGTCCACTGGTGGGCGCCGGCCGGGCTCTTGGTCAGCTCCCATTCGAATCCGAAGAGGTTGGTGAAGTACCCGTGTGACCATGCCCGGGGCGTGCTCGTCCACGCGCCCTCGAGGCCGCTGGTGATGGTGTCTTCGGCGTTGCCTTTGCCGTATTTGTTCTTCCATCCCAGCCCCTGTTCTTCCAGTGGCGCGCCTTCGGGTTCCGGGCCGACATTTTCCGCGCTGGCGGCGCCGTGGGCCTTGCCGAAGGTGTGACCGCCGGCGATGAGGGCGACGGTCTCCTCGTCGTTCATGGCCATGCGGGCGAAGGTGGTCCGGATGTCGCGGGCGGCGGCCAGCGGGTCGGGCTTGCCGTTCGGTCCTTCCGGATTGACGTAGATCAGCCCCATCTGGACAGCGGCCAGCGGGTTCTCGAGATCACGGTCGCCGGAGTACCGCTTGTCACCAAGCCACTCGCTCTCCGGTCCCCAGTAAATATCCTCCTGCGGCTCCCAGACGTCCGCCCGGCCCCCGGCGAAACCGAAGGTTTTGAAGCCCATCGACTCAAGCGCGCAGTTGCCGGTCAGCACCATCAGGTCGGCCCAGGAAATCTTCTGGCCGTACTTCTGCTTGATCGGCCAGAGCAGGCGCCGCGCTTTGTCCAGGTTGGCATTGTCCGGCCAACTGTTGAGGGGCGCAAACCGCTGGGTGCCGTAGGAAGCGCCGCCGCGGCCGTCGGTCACCCGGTAGGTGCCCGCGCTGTGCCACGCCATGCGGATGAACAGCGGACCATAATGGCCGTAATCCGCCGGCCACCAGTCCTGGGAATCGGTCATCAATTCCATCAGGTCTTTTTTGAGGGCCGCCAGGTCGAGCTTTTTGAATTCTTCGGTGTAATCAAAGTCCGGCTGCAGCGGATTGCTCTTGGCGGAATTCTGATGGAGGATGGAGAGGTTGAGCTGGTTCGGCCACCAGTCGCGGTTGGACATGGCGGAAGCGACGGTGTGCCGGTTGGCTGGCGCCAGCGGTCCCATCACTGGGCATTTGCTCGTGGATTCAGTATCGGGCATGTTCTTTTTGGTGGTGTTGGAAGTGGAGGAGGATGCCTCTTTTGTTTCGGCCGGCAACGGGAAGCCGTTGGAGGACGCCAGAATGCCGGCGGCCAGGGCGGACAGCCAAACGGTTTTGCGGTGCGACGGGAATCGAACCATGGATCCGGGCGCGAGGCCCGAGCCCTTGGCTCGTAGGTGTGTAGGGGTATTGCGTTTCATAGAAATCAATGATGCCTCGATCGGCGGGGGCGGGAACCTCAGGGCTGCCCCAGACATCCGGGGCATACCCCCCAGTAAATCACCTCAGCTTCATCAATCCGGAAACCTGAGTCCGAGGAGGCATTCAGGCACGGAGCCGCCCCCACCGCGCAATCGATGTCCGCCGTCTGCCCGCACCGTCGGCAGATCACGTGATGGTGATTGTCGTTCACCCGGTCCTCATACAGCGCCGAGGACCCGGCCGGCTGGATCCGCCGCAACAACCCTTTCTGCACCAGAAGATTCAAGGAATCATAGACTGCCTGCCGCGAAATCACCCCGATCTCGCCCCGCACGGCTTCTGTCACCTCCTCTGCCGTGCAATGCGGCCGCCCCGCCACCGCCCGCAGCACCGCCAGCCTCTGGGCCGTTACCTGAAGGCCGCGCTCGCGCAGTTGATGGGCTGATGATGATGTCATCGCACGATGGCTTAATCCGATTATTGACTGTGTCAAGAATTGGCTGCTCTCAACTCGATCCGCCTGCGTCCCTCTTTGCGTCTTTAAAGTGAGCGTCTGCGATTCACGTTTTTTCGATCCTTCCCCGGCACCCACGAAAGTGGGTGTCTTGGATTGTCTTTTTTTGGTGGCATGGGGGGGGGCGGGAGAGAGGTGTGCGGGTGTCGTCAGATGAGGACGGAAGAGCGCTGGAACAATGCCCGGCCGGCAGGGGGTGTGCGGATGCGGACATCACAAAGCCGGCGCATGGACACGGCACGAGGCGAGCCGCGCCATCGTCGGGCAGGGATCCTGTCGGGATGTGATGGGCTTCCGGGGGAAGCGGCAGAGAGATCCGAGCGGAAGTCATGGGGAGAGCTGTCGGAGCATGCGCTGAGAGCGCCTGCAGTGAGTTTGTTTTGTCTCGGCCGTGTCCGTCAGTATTTTCATATTCGCCCTGAACGTCCGGGTTGACGGGGCGCCTCCGATGGGTGCCGCACCTGAATTGATTCAGTTGCCGCGCTGTTCACTGCGTCGTTTCCGCGTGCCGCCGGGTTTCTTCAGACGCACGACGGGAGGGGCTGCCTGCCCGCTGCGCCCCCCTGCAGAGCGGTCATGCTGTACGCAGCCCCGGGGCTTTTGACGCCGGGAGCCTCAGCGGCGGCTTGCCGGTGCGGCGTCGATCGGGAGAGGCCAAAAAGGCAGCGGGGCCCGGCCGCAAAAAAAAGCGCCGGCGGATGGCCGGCGCTTTGCGAGGGGGGAGGGCAGGAGACGGGGCGGTCAGTTGGCGCCGGCGGCGGTGGTTTCGGGCGCCTTGACGTTGACGCGGCGGCCGTTGCGGTCGAAGAAGACCTGACCTTCGGTGAGGGCGAAGATGGTGTAGTCGCGACCGAGGCCGACGTTTTTGCCGGGGTGCCATTTGGTGCCGCGCTGGCGGATGATGATGTTGCCGGGGATGACGTGTTCGCCACCGAATTTTTTGACGCCGAGACGTTTGCTGTGGCTGTCACGTCCGTTTTTGACGGAGCCTTGTCCTTTTTTGTGGGCCATGGGGTGAGTGGGGTGGGGAGCGTGGCCGGGTGGCTGCTCAGGTTCTTGGGGGTCAGGCGATGCCGGTGATTTCGAGGCGGGTCACCTGGCGGCGGTGGCCCTTGGTTTTGTGGTATCCTTTGCGACGGCGGTACTTGAAGGCGGTGACCTTCGGGGCGCGGTGCTGGTCGAGGACCTTGGCGTGGACGACCGCGCCTTCCACCAGCGGGGTGCCGATGAGGGCGGTTTCGCCGTTGTTGACGTAGAGGACTTCTGCGAACGACGTTTCCTCACCGACCCCGAGGGGCAGTTTTTCGACGTCGAGCTTGTCGCCCTGTTTGACTTTGTATTGTTTGCCGCCGGTTTTAAAAATCGCGTAGGCCATGGGGTGATCGGTGTCTCCGGTGGGGAGTGGGTAACGGTGGTCGGCCGGAGGGCTCGTGAGGGAGCGCCGGTGCCGGCCAAACGGGCAGGTAAAGTCCGCATGGTGATGATTTCGGCAAGGGGAAAGTTTCAATCCGGTTGAAATCGGGTCGGCGTGTCGTTTTATGGAACGATGGATGCGTGGCTTTTGACCCTGGGAGTGGTGGTGGCCGGTGTCGGCTTCCGCAGCTTCGAGCGTCCGTGGTGGCGCAAGCTCGGGGCGTTGTGTTTTCTGGGGGCGCGTTATCTGGCGGGGTGGGCATTGACCGGCAGCCACGGGGTTGGTCGACCCCAGGACCTGGGCCAGCTTGTCCGACCAGCCGGCATACCAGACCCAGCGGTCGATGCTGGCATCCACCTGCGCGCCGGCACGGCGAGCCGAGACCCCCTCGGAGCGCTCGATGACATCCTCGAACTGCGCACGCCGCCCCTCGAGCATCTCGGCGATGCGATAGATCACCTGACCGCGGTTGTAGGCGGTGGCGTTCCACCAGCCGCCCTGCGCGGCGCGCGCCGCGAGCACGGCGTCGCGTGCATCCTTGCGGGAGGCGAGCGAGGCGTTGGCCATGAATCGACCCTTGGCATCGGCCACGGCGTAGGTGCG
>JALRGF010000362.1 GCA_023253495.1 Verrucomicrobiales bacterium | reverse complement strand
CAACGACTCGTCCCGGTCGTCCGGCTGAAATTCGCGCGGCCGGCCGTCGCGCGCATGCACCGCGGTGAAGCTGATCGACAGACAGAACGGGCGGCCGGCGTCGGCCGAATGAACAAAATCAACCGCGTGGGCCCCGAGGCGCGCCGTCTGATGGGTGCGCGACGGATCTGCGGGATCAATAAAATCCGGGCTGCCCTGGCCCGGTTCACCGCGCCAGAAATCAAAGTGCGCTTCCGCCGCCTTGACCGCAGGCCCCGCGCCCACGCCGAATTTTCCGATGAACCCGGTCCGGTAGCCGGCGTCACGCAGGCGGACCGGGTACGAATCAGCCCACTGCGCCGCGCTCAGGCCGGTCGCAAAATCAGTGATGCCGTGGCGGGTCATCCACTGGCCGGTGAAAAAGCTGGCGCGGCTCACCGCGCAGATCGACGTGGTCACGAAACTTTTGTCAAAGACGACACCGCCGGCGGCCAGCGCGTCCAGATGCGGCGTGCGCACCAGGCCATTGCCCATGAATCCCGGTGCGTTCCAACGCAGGTCGTCGACCACCACAAAAACAAAGTTCGGACGCGGCGGCGCGGCGTCGGCCGCCTGGGCGGGCCGCGTGCCGGGCAGCCAGACCAGCAGAGCAGCGACGGTGGTAGCGGCCGCGGCCGCCAGCCGCCGGGCGAGCCGGGAAGCAGCCGCGTCTCGATGCCGGAAGCGCGAGGTTACTGCGCTCGCTCCGGTCGCTCCGGTCATGGTGTGCGCGTCGGTCGCGCGGCGCGTGTGGCCAGCGGCCTCGGTCCAAGGATCGGGATCGTGCAGGATCGTGTTCATGGGTGACATGATGGAGCCGTCGGGGCGATTCGCCGAGAGCGGAATTTTCCCTATGGCCGGACTCGTCCGATGGCCGTGGTCGGGTGGCCGGACCCGCGTGGATCAGGTGGACAGAGTACGGAAAAGTTATACAATTGCGCATCATCCCGGCCACCATGTCCCGCCAACCCCGTGTTGCCCTGATCGTCGAGACCTCCAAGGTTTACGGACGTGAAATCCTGCTCGGCATCGGGCGCTACCTCAGCCTGCACGGGCCATGGAGTATTTTTGCGCAGGAACGCGGACAGGATGATGAAGACCCGCCGTGGCTGGCCCGCTGGAAAGGTGACGGCATCATCACGCGCAGCCGCGACTTCGGCCTGTGCCGCCGCGCTCACTGCCGCGGCATTCCGGTGGTGAGCGTGCGCCATCTGTTCGAATCACCGGAATTTCCCACCGTTTTTCCCGACCAGGAACTGATTGCCGCCCGCATCGCCACTCATTTCATCACGCGCGGATTCAAACATTTCGGTTACTGCGGCGTGCCCGGCGGCAAACTCTGGGAGCGCCGCCGCCATGCCGCCTTCACCCGGCGCGTGGAAGCCGCCGGCGGGACGTGCGCCGAGTACAAACCGACCTACCTCGCCGATGCCAAGGCCAACTGGGAAGAGGAACAGGCGGTCATGGTCGAGTGGCTGCAGCGGCTGCCGAAACCGGTCGGTATCATGACAGCCCACGACACCCTCGGGGTCCAGTTGCTCGACGCCTGCCGCCGCGCCGGGTTGCAGGTGCCGGACGAGGTGGCCGTCGTCAGTGTCGACAACGATCCTGTCCTGTGCGAGCTG
>JALRGF010000345.1 GCA_023253495.1 Verrucomicrobiales bacterium | reverse complement strand
TTTGAGCATGGCCGAGGGGTTCTGCATGCCGCCGGTTTGCATGAGGGCTTTGACCTGGGCGAGGATCGACTGGAGTGAGGCGGTTTCGGGGCTGACGGTGCGGGGGCCGGTGCCGCCGTCTGCGGCCGCGGATTTCCGCTGGCCCGGGGCCTGCGGCGGGCCCGGGATGGCGGTGGCTTCGCGGGTGGCGACGATTCCGGAACGGGCGGCGCTGCTTCCGGTGCGGTGGCCGATCCACCAGGCGGCGGTGGTGGTGCCGACCCAGAGCGCGGCGAGGATGACGGTGCGGTGTTTCATGGGGGCGAAGGGGGTGGCTTGGGCTCTGGGCGGGCGACGTCGATGTCTGGAAACCAACACACGAATGACCCGCTGTCAGCGGGAAAGCGGACAGCCCCGAGTATCGTCGGGTCGCGGGTTACCGCGGACGCGTGAATGACGGCGAAGAAGCGTCGGTCCGCCTCTGGTTGCGGCCGGGAGGCGTTCCCGTCGCTTGTTATTGGCCCGGAGAGGGGGCCGGCGTCGTCGGAGCCGGGGAGGGCGGGGCCGCCGTGTCAGGAGACGGCGGGGCGGCCGGGTCGATGGTGATGGTGGCCGGGGTGCCGTCGGCGGGAGCCGGGGCGTCGAAGTCAAGGCCGGTGGGGGCGGCGGCTCCCGGAGTGCCGGCGGGTGCGGGCGCGGGTGTGGGCTCGGGGACGAATTCGACCTCGGTGGGCGGCTGGAGTTTGATCTGGGCGGCGCGTTCCTTGGCTTCGGCGAGTACCGGGCTGGCGTAGAGGGAATTGTCTTTCTGGATGGCGTCGTAGAGAGCCAGGCCCTCATCGCGTTGGCCGGCGGTCACGAGCGAATCCGCCTTGCGGAGCTGGGCCAGGGCACGGAGCGGCGAGTTGGGAAACTGATTGATGAAGGCGTCGTACTGGGCGATGCCGGCTTGCGGCCCGTCTTTTTCGCCGGTGAGCACGGCGGTCCGGAAGGCGGCGTGGTCGGTCATCGGGTGGTTCGGGTAGCTGGCGGTGAACTTTTTGAGTTCCTCGAGCGCGCCGGCGGTATCGTTATTCTGGGCGAGCAGATTGGCGATCATGAGCTGGGCGCTGCCGGCGGCGACGGTGCCCGGGTGGTTGGCAATGACCTTTTTGTAATCGTCGAGCGTTTCCGCTCCGGTGAAGGCCTGGGCTTGGGCGATTGCCTTGTGTTCCGACTGCTGACGCATGACCAGCCAGGCGCCCACGCCGACGGCCACGCCGATCAGTCCGATGAAGAGTTTTTTGAAGTGCTGTTCGAGGAAGCTTTCGAATGGGGATTGCGTCCACTCGAAGCGCGCTTCGGGAGCGGTGTCCGGGGTGGCGGGGGTGGCGGGCTGCGGCTTGGGGTCGCTCATGGGAAAATGGGTCGGGGGAAATCAGTCCTGGAGGGTATCGATGAGCCGGGCCAGCGCGAAATCCGCCTCGGTAAGACCGCCGGCGGAGTGGGTGGTCAGGCTGAGTTTCACGGTGCGATGACGCACGTCGATGTCCGGGTGGTGATCAGCCTTTTCGGCGAGCCGGGCGACCTCGTTGACGAAATCGATGGCGTCGGCAAACGAGGGAAAGGTAGCCGTGAGGGTGAGGCAGGCACCCGACACGCTCCACCCCGGCACGTCGGTATGACGGCGGGCGATTTCATCGGGAGCGAGCGGACGGTGCGGCATGGCGTGCGAAAGAATTTCGATGGTGCGGGTGGCGGGCGAATTGTCAACCGCGGTGAGGCGGGCCTTGGGCGTCCGGATGAATGACCCGTCCACCGTCGTGACGTCCGGCTCCGGCGGCTGCGCGCGGCTACGGGCAGGGCGAGAAGGCATTCCAGGCGGCGCCGTGAGCACCAGCCCAGTTGCCGAGGGCGGCCTTGCGGATTTCGACCCGATGGCCGCGGGGTCGCCACTCCATGGTGTCGAGGTGCCGTCGCAGCGGATGGAAGAGAAAGTCATCGAGTTCGGCGATCCCGCCGCCGATGACGATGATTTCGGGGTCGAGGGCGCAGATGATTCCGGCGAGGTGGGCGGCGAGGGCGTGCACGGATTCCTCCCAGATGCCGCGGGCAAAGGAGTCGCCGTCGAGGGCGGCGGCCGCAAGATCGCGTGTCATGGTGAAGCGGCCGCCGGTGCGGTCAGCGACGGTGGCATTGCCGATGGCGACCTCAATGCCGCCCGGGGTGCCGGCGATGGTGGGCGGTCCGTGGTGGTCGACGGTGAGGTGGCCGAGGTGGCCGGCGCGGCCGAGGTGACCGCGGAGCAGCCGTCCATCCGACACGATGGCGCCGCCGACGCCGGTGCCGAGGGTGAGCAGGACGACGTCGCGTCGCCCGCGGGCGGCTCCCTGCCAGAGTTCGCCGAGCAGGGCGGCGTGGGCGTCGTTGAGGACGCTGACCGGGAGCGGCTGGGCGAGTGCCTGTTGCCAGTGGAGATTTTCGAGGCCGTGCAGGCGTCCGGGCATGAAGGCGATGCAGGAGCCGTCGCGGGCGGCGAGTCCGGGAGCGGCCACGCCCGCGCGGGCGGGGGGCCCGCCGAGCTCTCGGGTCATGTCGTCGAGCACGCGTGCCACTTCCGCGACGAAGGCGGGCCGGCCGTTTTCGGATTCGCCGTCGCGGGTGGGCGCCAGCCGGGAGGACAGGCGGGCGCCGTCGGTCGTGAAGGCGGCCGCCTTGATCTCAGTGCCGCCCAGATCAATGCCGAGAAGCCACTCCATGGATTCCGGGCGAGAGGGAAGGGAACGCGTGTCCGTGGCGGTCGGAGGCGGACCGTCTGGCCGCTGGCGTCTTCATTCCGCAGCGGGAGCCGCCGCGGCGCTGGCGGCGGGGGCAGCCGCCTGGTTGCGGCCGACGGCTTTGACTTTGGTGGCGCTTTTGCCGACGCGATCGCGCAGGTAGTACAATTTGCTGCGGCGGACGCGCCCCTGGCTGATCACCTCGATGCGATCGATGGCCGGGCTGTGCAGCGGGAAGACGCGCTCGACACCTTCGCCGTAGCTGATTTTGCGCACGGTGAAACTGGCGTTGAGGCCGGTGCCACGGCGGGCGAGCACGATTCCCTGGAACGCTTGCAGACGCTCCTTGCCGCCTTCAATGACCTTGGTGTGCACCTTGATCGTGTCCCCCACGTTGAAAGGGGTGACCGATTTCTTGAGGTGTTCGTTTTCGATTTTCTCGAGGATATCGCGGGCAATCATGGCGGCTCAGGGTGAAAGATGGCAACCCGCCGGATTTGGCGGATGGCAGTGTTACGCCGCATTGATCCGGTGTGCAAAAGGAAATTTTTCGTTGGCGCTCGGATTCCCCCTGATAGCGTCCGACGCTATGATGGCACGGCTCCGTTGGTTCCTGGTTTTTCTGCTCCTGCTCGGCCCGGGTGGACTGGGGGCCGTGGAAATTGTCGACGGCCCGCAGGTCGAGGCGACCGGCACTACGGCCACCGTGCGCTGGAAACTGGATGCTCCGGCTGGTGGTATGGTGCGGTTCGGGCGGAATGCGGAGGCGCTCACCCGCGGCGAAAAATCCGACGAAGTGGCCGCCGAGCATGAGGTCCGCCTGGACCGGTTGAGTCCCGGCACGCGCTATTTCTACTCCGTCGGGACGGCCCGGCGCGTCCTGCAGGAAGGCAGTTTTGTCGCCGGTGGCGGAGCGTCGGCCGCGGCGTCGGACGGTCCGGAAATTCCGGAGAAGCCCGCCGCGAAGGCGGATGGTAGGGGCCGGGAGCCCGCGAAGCCGGCCAGATCAGGGCCGTCCACGGAGAAGGTCCCGGCCGCAAAAACTCCCGCGGCGCAGGGAGCCGGAGCGGCGGCGACCGCGCCTCCGGCGCGCCGGACCTGGGCCAATGTGGCCACGCTGCGCGACCATTATGAGCGCCATGGCCGGGATTTTGCCTCGCCCTCCGCCGAGGAATATGCCGCTCAGGCGTGGCGATTTCTCGAGCGCGCCAAAGCGGAGGGTCTGCCGGCCAAACTGGATCCGGAAGGCACTTTGCGCGTCTGGGATCCGAAGACGCGGTCGTTTGCCGCCTATACGCGCGAGGGCCTGACCAAGACGTATTTCAAGCCCGGGAGCCCGGACTATTTCGAACGCCAGCCGGGGCGCCCGGTCCGGCTCAAGCCCGCGGCGGCCGGCGACCGTCCGTGACGGCCGGGCGCTGGCGACGGCATACTCCTCGGCCGTCACGCGGCGGCGGCGCGGCGGCGGCGCGGCGGCGGGGCGGGGCGGCGGCGCCGGCACCCGGTTTTTTTGCGCCTTGACGCGGGTGGACCGAT
>JALRGF010000288.1 GCA_023253495.1 Verrucomicrobiales bacterium | reverse complement strand
CCGGCCCGGCCCCGCCCCGCCCAACCCCTCATCAAAACGACTCCCGACGAGGAAGGCCGGCGGGCGCGCCGGAGCGGCGCCGCCACCACTTACGATTCCCGTTCCCCGTCCGACACCACTCTCAAACGCGGCCAGGTCCGGTGACCCGGCCGCTTTCCACCCCACTCTTGTTCACATCCCCAACACCCCATTGAAAGCGATGATTCGCGCCATCAAAAAATTCTTCGGCATCGGAAGCGACTTCCGGTCCGGCATCAAGATTGTCGTCAACAAGGAAAAACTCGAAACCCGCGTCGCCCTCGTCGAGAACGGCATGCTCGAGGAGTACACCATCGAGCGCAGTGACTCCGACAACATCGTCGGCAGCATCTTCAAGGGCCGCGTGCGCAACCTCGAGCCGGGCCTCAAGGCCATGTTCGTCGACCTCGGCTTCGATAAAAACGCGTTTCTCCATTACTGGGACGCCATTCCGGCGGCGCTGGACGAGGAGCTGGAGGCCATCGAGCGGGCCGGCAAGGCGTCCCGCCGTCCGAAGATCACCAGCAAGGACATCCCATCGATTTATCCGGTCGGGTCCGAGGTCATGGTCCAGGTCACCAAGGGGCCGATCGGCAACAAGGGGCCCCGCGTCACCACCAACATCTCGCTCGCCGGCCGCTACATGGTCCTGATGCCGCGCAACGACCAGTTCGGCATCAGCAAGAAAATCGAAGACCCCAAGGAACGGCTGCGCCTGCGCCGCATCATGGAGCGGCTCAGTGTGCCCGAGGGCATGGGCATCATCCTGCGCACCGCCGCCCTCGGCATGAAGGCCCGCTACTTCGTCCGCGACCTCGCCATGCTCGTCGAGCAATGGCAGAAAGTGGAGGAGAACAACGCGTCCATGAAGTCGCCGGCCCGCGTCTTCAACGAGCCTGACCTGGTCGAGCGTACGGTCCGGGATTTCCTCACCGAGGAAGTGGACGAGGTGATCTGTGATGATCAGGCGACCACCGAGCGGATGCGCACGCTGGCCGGCCAGATCAGCCGCCGCTCGAAACGCCGCATCCGGCTGCACACCGGCGGTCAGTCGATCTTCGATCACTTCGGCATCCAGAAGCAGATCGACAACGCCTTTTTCCGCCAGGTCTGGCTCCCCTGTGGCGGGTATCTGGTCATTGACGAGACGGAGGCCATGATCTCGATCGACGTCAACACCGGCCGCAACAAGGGGTCCAAGGACCTCGACAAGACGATCCTTCAGACCAACCTTGAAGCCGCCGCCGAGGTCGCCCGCCAGGTCCGTCTGCGCAATATCGGCGGGTTGATCGTGGTCGATTTCATCGACATGAAGGCCGAGCGCGACCGCAAGGCGGTATTCAAGGTGATGCGGGACGGGCTGAAGCGCGACAAGGCCAAAACCCAGGTGCTGCCGATCTCGCCGTTCGGTCTGATGGAAATGACCCGGCAGCGGCTCCATGAAAGCCTGAGCACGTCGATTTTTGATCCGTGCCCGTACTGTCACGGCACCGGCCGGATCAAGACGCCGACGAGCATGTCAGTCGAGCTGCAGCGCAAGCTGCACTCGCTGCTGCCGACGCTGCCGGAAAACCACCGGGACGTGCTCATCGTGGTGCATCCCGAAGTCATGCAGAGGCTGCGCAAGGAGGATGCCGAGCACCTCATGGAGATCGAGCGGCGCCACCTCTGCCGCCTGACCTTCCGTGCCGACGCCGGATTCCACCGCGAAAAAATTGTCATTGCCGACGCGGCCAGCGGCAACGAGCTGGTCAAATCAGGATCCTGAGCCGCCGGCTTTTCGAGCCATGCCGATCTCCGTCATCACCGGTGCCGCCGGGTTTCTCGGGTCGCACCTGACCGACCGCCTGCTGGCCGAGGGCCACCGGGTCATCGGTCTGGACAACCTTATCACCGGCAGTCTGGCCAACCTCGCGCACCTCGACGGCGAGGAACGGTTCCGCTTTGTCCGGCACGATGTCACTCAGCCGTTTTTCCTGCCCGAGGAGGTCGGGTTCGTCTGGCATCTGGCGTCCCCGGCCAGTCCGGTCGACTACCTGGAGCATCCGATCCAGACGCTGAAAGTCGGTTCGCTCGGCACGCACCACGCGCTCGGGCTGGCGCGGGAAAAGAAGGCGCGGTTTTTTCTGGCCAGCACCAGCGAGTGTTACGGTGATCCGCTGGTCCACCCGCAGCGCGAGGATTATTGGGGCAATGTCAACCCGGTCGGGCCGCGCAGTTGTTATGATGAGGCCAAGCGCTTTGCCGAAGCCCTGACCATGGCGTATCACCGCACCCACGGCCTCGACACCCGCATCGCCCGCATCTTCAACACTTACGGCCCCCGCATGCGGCTGCGCGACGGACGGGTGGTGCCGAACTTCATTGCCCAGGCACTGGCCGGTGAGCCGCTCACCCTGCACGGTGACGGGTCCCAGACGCGGTCCTTCTGTTACGTCGACGATCTGATCGATGGATTCTGGCGGCTGATGCAGGCGGACTGCCATGGGCCGGTCAACCTCGGCAACCCGGACGAACTGAGCATCCGGGACTTCGCCGAAAAAATCCGCGCCCTGACCGCCAGCCGCTCCCCGCTGGAGCAGCGCCCGCGCCCGGTCGACGATCCCGCCGTCCGCCGTCCGGACATTGCGTTGGCCCGCTCACTGCTTGATTGGGAGCCGCGCATCGACCTCGACGAGGGCCTGCGCCGGACCATCGAATCGTTCCGGGGCCGGGTCTGACCGGCCCGGAGAGTGAATCGTCTTTCGGGATACCGGTGTTCCGGGTGATGGTTCTGCGGCTGCGGGAGGGTGCCCGGTGCGGGCGCCGCCTTACGGCTGTTCGACCACACGGTAAAACCGGACGGCTTCACCGGCCGGCAGGTTGCTGTGGGTGTAGGTGGTTTCGGTGCCGGTGGCGGCGATGTCGGCCTGGAGCACCGGCCAGGCCGTGAGGGTGGTCGATGACTGCACGGTGTACCGGCGGCCGGCGACCGAGGTCCATTTGAGTTCGACGGCCGCCTGCCCGCCGACCGGAGCGGCGAGGTGGCGGACCGAGGTCAGGCGCAGGTCGGACGGCGGCGGCGGTGACGACTCGCTGTAGACCCCGAAGTCATCAATGCCCCAGTACCAGCTGGCAGTGCCGGTGTGGGTGAAACGGAATTGCACGCGCGGCTGGTTGTCGGCCCCGGCGACTCGGAAGCGTTCGTAGCGTTTGCTTTCGACCGGGTCGTCATTGATGCGGCCGCTGATGAACGGCCCGAGCGCTTCGATCGGCCTCGCCGCCATGAAGTCGGAGTACTGGCCGGCGTCGACGCGGATGCCATTGTCACGGTCGACGTAGATTTTCGCGAGGTCTCCGTAGGTGGCGGTCAGGGTGGCGGTGGCGTCGATGGTTCCGCCGGGTCCGGTGATGATGTCGGCGATATCGATCATGTAGACGATCGATTTCCAGGTGGTGCCGCCATCGGTCGAGAATTCCACGCCGCCGAAGCTGTCCTGGTTCTGCTCGTAATTGCTGCGGAAGGCGATCCAGATGCCGGAGCGGCCGGACAGGTTGTATTCCGGCGTGGTGATCGACATGATGGCATTGCCGTTCTGGGTGTCGCTTTCGCCGAAGAGGCTCTGTCCATTGACGGCATCGGGAACCTGAGTGCGGCGTGAGCCGAAGCCGTTCAGGGTGTCGGTGGTGGCGACAAACCATCCGGGATAGGTCAATCCCTCATCCGACTGGTTTTCGGCGGTCCAGCCGGCGGGCGTTTCAAATTCGATGGTGCTTTCAAAGTCCTCGAAGGTTCCGGGGACCAGCGGCGGGAAGGTGGTGCCGATCACCAGGGGAACGGGGGCGGCGAATTCCGACTTGTTGGAAAACTGGTCCTGGTACTGCACGCTGACGAGCAGCGACTGGCCGGGGAAAAACCGGTCGATCGTCAGAGGCAACGAGGTCAGTGCGGTGGCACTCGAGACTTGCACGAGGGGCGAGGCCAGCCCGCTGGCGGGCGAGAAGCCGGTTCCTTCCGGGGCAACCTGCCAGACACTGAGGCCATGGGTCTGGCTCGGGTCGGCCGCGGTGAAGCTGGATCCGGTCAGTGTCACCCCCGGGCTGAAAAAGGGGGTCGGGGTCGGGACGGTCGCCGTCGGGCGGGCCGGCGGAGACTTCGGCGCAATGGCGTAGAGACCGATATTGTCGATTCCCCAGTACCAGCTGGCGGTGCCGGCGTGGATGAAGCGGAGGCGGACCGTCGCCTTGTTGTCGGCTTCGGGCAGGCGGTAGACCTCGACGCGTTTGGATTCGATCGAGTTGTCGTTGATGCGGGCCTGGATGTACGGGGCGAGGTCCTGGGAGATCGGAGCTTTCAGGAAGCTGCCGTAGGTGCCGCCGAAGAAGTTGCCCTCCTCGTCGGTGTAGGTCGCCACATCCCCGTGGCTCGTGTTCAGCGTGGCTTCCGCATCGATGTTGCCCTGTTCATCGCGCACGATGTCCGGGCCGTCGATAAAGTAGGCGACCGGGAGCCAGTTCGCGCCGTTGTCGACCGAGTACTCGACGCCGCCGAGGTTGTCCTGGTTCTGTTCGTAGGCGCTGTGGAAGACGAGGGTGACGCCGAGGCGGCCGGAGCAGTTGAAGTTCGGCGACTCGATGTACTGGACCTGGGAGCCGCTGCGGACGTCGGACTCGGCGTAGAGGAATTTCCCCTGGAGCAGTTCGGTGACCGGAGTGCCATTGATGACCTGACCCGGAGCGACCTGAAGGCGGCGGCTCGAGTCCCAGCCGATGCTCAGCAGGCGCTCGCGGGAAATGACCACCCAGTCCTCGTAGGAGGCCGAGGAGGGATCGTCAAGGTTGGGCTCGGGGTTGGTTTCGGTGGTGAAATTGGTGACTGTCCAACCCTTGGCGGAGAGGTCGCCGCCTTCGTCGATGGAACTGAAATCTTCGAAGGTGCCGGCGATCGGCGGTGGCAGCGTGATGTTGGTCTGGGCGTGCCCGGTGACGAGGGTGATCAGTCCCAGCATGGGAACGACGGCGGCGGTGGCCCGCAGGCATGGAATGTGCATGGCCTCTTCATTGAACACCGAAAGCCGTCCCGCACGCAACCTTTTCGCCACACTCTGCTGCCGGGGGGCGCCTGTCATCGCCCGGCCGTTCCTCACTGTCCCTCGCCGGCGCCGTCACAGAATGATTGGAGAGAGCTGATTGAAGGGTACATAAGGATTTGCGGCTGTCGGGCTCCGGCGGCCGGCCACTGTCCGCCGACCTCCGTGGTTTTTTCCTCGCACCTCTTTGTCTTTTATTTTCTGCCGCTCTCGCTGCTGTTTTATTACGCGGCGCCGAAGGCGTGGCGGATCGGGGTGCTGGCGTTGAGCGGGTACGTTTTTTACGGGTGGTGGAACCCGTGGTTCTGTCTGCTGATGCTGGTGTCGACGGCGATCGATTACGGCGGCGGCTTGATGGTGTCCGGCCCCGGAGCCACGCCGCAGCGGCGGAAGGTGGGGCTGATCTTATCCGTCACCTCGAACCTTCTGATCCTCGGGTTTTTCAAATACTGCGGGTTTGCCGTGGGGGCCGCCGGTGCAGTGGCGCAGGGGCTCGGGATCGCGGCACCGGAGGCACCGGAATGGGTGACGCGCATCGTCCTGCCGGTCGGTATCTCGTTTTACACGTTTCAGAGCATGAGTTACTGCATTGACCTGTACCGGGGTCACGCCCGGCGGGCACCGACGTTCCTGCATTTCGCGGCCTATGTGTCTCTGTACCCCCAGTTGGTGGCCGGACCGATCGTGCGGTACGAAACGGTGGCGGGTCAGCTGGTCGAACGCCCGCATACGGCTGCCGGCTTCGTGTACGGGATGACGCGGTTCGGGGTCGGTTTTGCGAAGAAGATTCTGCTGGCCAATCCGATGGGACCGGTGGCGGATGCCGCTTTCGGGGCGCATCCGGACGTGTTGAGCGCGCCGGCGGCGTGGCTCGGACTGGTGGCGTATGCGCTGCAGATCTACTTCGATTTTTCCGCCTATTCGGACATGGCGATCGGGCTTGGCCGGATGTTCGGGTTCACGTTTGATGAGAATTTCGCCTCGCCGTACCGTGCCGCGAGCATCACCGAATTCTGGCGGCGCTGGCATATTTCGTTGAGCACGTTTCTGCGCGACTACCTGTATATTCCGCTGGGCGGCAATCGGCGGGGGGCGGGCCGGACCTATGTCAACCTGATGACGGTGATGGTGCTGGGCGGGTTGTGGCATGGGGCCGGCTGGACGTTTGTGGCGTGGGGCGCGCTGCACGGTGGCATGCTGGCGCTGGAACGTCTGCTGGGCCGGGCCACGCCCGGGTTCCGGCTGCCGCGGCCGCTGGCGGTCGGTCTGACGTTTCTGGTGGTGCTGGCGGGCTGGGTGTTTTTCCGGAGCGAGACGTTCGGGGTGGCGGCCTGTTATTTCCGCGCGCTGGCTGGCGGCAGTGGCACGGCGGAAACGGCCGGCCTGCTGTGCGCGGAAATGGCCACGCCGTACACGCTGGTGATGCTGGCCGTTGGTCTGGGCATTGTCTTTTTCGTCCCCAATTCGCAGTCGCTGCTGCGGGTGCTGACTCCGGGCAAGGTGGTGGCGGCGATGGCGGTTTTTCTGCTCGCGGTGGCGTTGATGTTCACGCAGGGGTTCAATCCGTTTCTGTATTTCCAGTTCTGATGAGCGCGTCCGATCCAGAGGCGGTCGCCGCCACGCTCCCGCCGCCCAGGCATCGCGATGACCCGGGCGCGCCGATGCCGGTTGAGGTGCGGCTGTCCGCTCGCGCGTGCCGGGCTGCCATTGCCATCTTCATGGCATTGATTTCATTGCCGGCCCTGCTGCGCGAGGGGTCGCCGGATGCCGTGCGCCGCTCGTTGGCCGCCGTGTTTCAGACAGGCTCGGCGGTGCCGGTGGTCGAGCGGCTGCGGGCGGTCGAGAAGCGCGTGGACGACGCGGCCTGGACGCGACCGCTCCGTGCGGGCCTGCAGACGCTTTTGGAGCGGGTCTTCCGGGAGGGAAACCGCAAGGTCCTGGTCGGGCGCGACGGCTGGTTGTTTCACCGTCCCGGGGTGCAGGCGTTGACCGGTCGCGGTCCGGTGCTCGGACCGGTCCACTCGGTGGCCAAAGACCCGTCACTCCGGGAATGGACCGGCCCGATCCCGGTCATCCGTGAATTTGCAGACCAACTGCGCGAGCGCGGCCTGCGCCTCGTCCTGGTCCCGGTGCCCGACAAGGCAGCGGTCCGGCCGGACCGGCTGCCCGGTGCCGGTGGCTCCAGCCCGCCCGTCCGGCTGCGGCATCCCGATTGGCATGCGCTCGTCGACAGCCTGCGCGGCGCGGTCGAGGTCGTCGATCTGAGAGCCCCGCTGCCGTACCTGCGCGACGACACCCATTGGGAGGCGGACGGGGCACGGGTGGCGGCGGTGGCGGTGGCCGGGGTCCTGCGGCCGGCGGTGGGCGGGCCTCCCGTTCCGGCGACCACGGTTTCACTCACGGATCAGGGAGATCTGGTCGCCTTGCTCGGACTGACGGCGGTGGCCGCCACACCCCGGCGCACCACGCTCGACGCACCGGTCGCCCCGCCGGTCGGGTTCTCCTCTGACGCATCCTCGTCCGGGGCATTTTCCTCCGCCGCCCGGGTGGTAGTGCTGGGCGATTCAAACGTGAACATGTATGACGACCCCGGCCTGCCGTTTCACGGCCCGGGCGCCGGCTTCGCGTCGTGGCTGGGCGCCTGCCTGGGTGAGCCGTTGCACGTCATCGCCGTCAATGGCGGCGGGGCCAGTGAGGTGCGCCGCCGGTTGGCCGCGCTGCCCGACGACGTGGTGCGCGCCAAGGAAGCGGTCGTCTGGGTGCTGGCCGAGCGCGATCTGTTCATGGACCCGGCCGTGGCCCGGGCCAACGGGGTGGAGTGGCGGCGCGTCCGCTTCAATCCCGCGGCTGCGTCTCCGCCCGAGACCGGCCCGCCTTCCGCCGGGCCCCTGGTCATCGAGGTCACGGTGCGATCGTTGTCGGAGCGGCCGGATGTCCAATCCGTCGTCTATCCGGACTCCCTGTTTACGGCCGAATGTGTTGTCGATCGGGTGGTGGCCGGCACGTATGAGCCGAAGGAACTCGCGGCGGTCCTGTGGAATTTCCGCAACCGGGTGATGGCGCCGACCGCCCGCCTTTCCCCGGGGCAGCGCCTGCGGCTCACTCTGATACCGTTTCTGGACCGGGACGACCTGACCCGGATGCCCCTCCAGGACGATCTGCAGCGGTTTGATCTGGAGCTGTTCTTTGCGGAACGGGCGGAGCT
>JALRGF010000236.1 GCA_023253495.1 Verrucomicrobiales bacterium | reverse complement strand
GCCGGCGGCTCGCCCGCCTCCCCGACCGCCCGGACCAGCTCCGGGAAATAGGAGAGTTTCTCGAGCATGGCTGACGGCCCGATATCGTCGAGCGCCAGCCGCGTCATCAGGTGAACCAGACAGGCGACCGCCGCCGAGTCCGCCCCGCCGCTCAGCGAGACCACGAACCCCCGCGACCGGCTCTTGCGCAGGTAATCAAACAGTCCGAGCGCCACCGCCCGGGTGAATTCCTCCTCCTTCAGCTCGCCGGACCGCTGCCAGTCGCACGCCTCACGGCGGGCCGCCGCACCCTGCGGCAGCTCAGGTGGCGCCGGTCTGGTCATCGACGCCAGCTCAAGCCGGGGCCACTCGAAAGGCACCGCTACCAGCAAGGCGTCATCGCCTGCCAGGTCCGGCCGGAAACTGGCGGTGCGCGCCTGGGCGAGGCGGGTCGCCTCGACATCGATCACCGCCGTGGTCAGCAGGTGGTCGGCAAACGAAAACCGTTCGCCCTCAGCCAGCAGCCGCCCGCCGGTGGCAATCAATGCGTCGCCGTCGTAAAGGGCGCGCCCGGCCTCGTTGCCGAGCAGATTCGCGTACACATAAGTCGCATTGAACGCCCGCGACCCCTCGAGCACAAACCGCCGCCGCACGTCCAGTTTGCCAAACGCAAAATGACTGGCGCTCGGGTTGAGGATCAGGTCGACACCGAGGCGGGCCAGCGTGGCGCCCGGCCGCGCCGCCACCCAGGCGTCCTCACAGATTTCAAATCCCAGACGGATGCCGCCGATATCAAAGAGCAGGTCGCCCAGCGGCAGCGGGCCTTCGTCCGAAGGTGCGCCGTCACCGGCATCAGGGGGAATGAAAGAATCGCGCAACCCCGGCGGCCACGCCTTGAACCATCGCGGTTCGTAATGGATGCCGTCGCCGGCCAGAAACCGTTTGGCGACCACCCCGGCAAGCCGGCCGTCAACAGCCAAGGCGACGCCATTGAAGACACCGCCCTGGTGAAGCACGGGCAGGCCGAAGCTGACGACCATCCCGCGGGTCTCCGGCAGCAGGGAGCGGAGCGCCGCCCACGCCCGGCGGTGGGTATTGGCCGAGAGAAGAGCGTCCTCGCAGCCATATCCGGTCAGACAGAGTTCGGGCAGGCAGAGCACGCTCACGCCGCGCGCCCGGGCTTCCGCAAGGACCGCCCGGCAGCGCGCCACGTTGCCGCGCCAATCGAGGGGCGTCTGGTTCAGCACCGCGGCGGCAAGATGGATCAGCTTCATCGTTATCCGCCTTTACGCTGCAATCCGCGCGCTGCAATCCGCGGCCCGGCAACGACCGGCGTGGGGCGGGAAGTATTCATATTTCCTCAGCTTCAGCCTGAGTATGCCCGACCTCATCGAAGGCGGGCGCACTGGGATCAGCCGGGCCGCTGATCGGACCTGGCGGTTTTCCAGGCGCGGACACCCTCATGTGAGCGTGCCGCCCCGATCCGCCGGGCGCGGATAAATCAGTCCTGAACCTAGCTCTTCTTGTCGGCGGCCTTTTTGGAATCGCAGGCTTTGCATTCGCCGCCGGCCTTGGCGCAGCATTCCTTCTTGGCACCGCCGGCGGAACAGCAGTTGCTGCAGGATTTGCCGCCGCAGGTCGACGCACAGGAGCTCAGGCCGACGAGGCCGACGGCGGAGGTCAGAGCGAGCAGGACTTTGAGGTGTTTCATGGTTTTGGGATGATCTCAGTGAATCAAGGGTGTGGCAACAAAAT
>JALRGF010000183.1 GCA_023253495.1 Verrucomicrobiales bacterium | reverse complement strand
CGACCTCGCCCAGCGCGGCCTGCTCGACGAAACCCTCGTCATCTGGGGCGGCGAATTCGGTCGCCTGCCGGTCTCGCAGAAAGGGGCCAACCCGGGACGCGACCACAACCCGCACGCCTTCACCTACTGGCTCGCCGGCGGCGGCACCAAAGGCGGCGTGCACCACGGCGCCACCGACGAACTCGGCCACAAGGCCGCCGTCGACACCGTCAGCGTCAACGACCTCCACGCCACCATCCTCCACCTGCTCGGGTTCGATCACGAAAAACTCACCTACTTCCACGACGGCCGCCACTTCCGCCTCACCGACGTCGCCGGTGAGGTGGTCCGCGCCGTGCTCGCCTGAAACCCCGTACACCCCGCACCCCCGTCGATTCCGGCCCGCGCGGCCGGTACGCCCGTTTCACGGGATTCAGAAAGCAGGGAATGGCCCCCGGGGCACCGGGGGGCCGGGACCGCGTCGGGCGGCGCTGGTGTCGCCTGTTCCCGGGGGCGGCGACTGCTGGAGTCGTTTTTCAACGGCTGCGCGTTCCTCGGGCGCCAACCCGTTTTCCACTTCGGCGAGGAACGTCCGTGCGGTGATTTCGCCCTGAGCGGCGCCGGCCTTCAGCCAGTAGAGCGCTTCGATGCGATCGACCGCACCGCCGGTCCCGCTGAAGAGCAGGCGGCCCAGACTCGACTGTGCCTTGGCATTCCCCTGAAGCGCGGCCCGCCGGTAAAAGTCCGAGGCACCGACCGGATCACGCGGCAGACCCAGTCCATGTTCCTTCATGGTGCCCACGAGGTTTTGCGCCCAGGGATGGCCGGCCTCCGCGGCCTTCAGCGCCCATGGGGCGGCGGCCGGCTCGGATTTCGACACCAGTCCGCCCTCGCCCAGGAAATACGCTTCGGCGAGACGCACCTGGGCGTCGACATGCCCCCGCTCGGCGGCGCGGGTGATGAGCGCCAGCCCAGTATTCACGTCGGCCGGAGTCCCCTGACCGCGGAGCGTCATGATGCCCTGGTTGAGCAGGGCGCTGAGCACGCCGGCATCCGCCGCCTTCCGGATCAGACTGAATCCCTCGACCGGATCGGCCTCCACACCCAGGCCACGCGCCCGCATGAAGCCGTAGGTCCCCATGGCTTCGGGGTGCCCGGCGCGCGCAGCCGGTTCCAGCCAGCGCCTGGCTTCCGGCAGGTTGCGGGCCACCGCCTCGCCACGCAGGAAGGCGCGGCCGAGCGCGTAACCCGCATCGTGGTCACCCGCCGCGGCGCGCTCGCGCAGGGCCTCCAGTCCGATGGGTGAAACCGCGGCTGGCGCGACGTCTTGCGCACGCCCGACCGCCGCCATGCCCGTCACCACGACAAACAGAATTTCCCGCAGCATGTGACCTCAATTCGTTGATGATTCCGGGGCCGGCGATGGCGCCTCCTCGCGCCGCCGCCGTTCCTCCTCGTCCTCCTCGGGGGCCGCGCCCGGAGCCGGACTGACGCTCTCACCGCCACCGTAGCCGAGCACCTCCACGGTGATAATGGAAGGCGGCTCCTCGGCGGGCGGCGCGGACTCGGCGGGTCGCTGGGCGGTCTGGGCCGCGGCGGCGGTGGCAGCGGTGGACGAGGCTCCGGCGGTATTGGAAGCGGCGGTCAGGCCCCCGACGTTGGGAGCCGAGACAGCCGGGGCCGACGGCGCGCCGGTGCTCGCTCCGGTCACCGCGATATTGCTGGCGTTGAGCACCTGGGTGGCGGCCAGCGTCAGGTTGCCGGCCGACCGGATGCCGGCGTCCCCCGCATCAATCACCCCGGCCGGCGCAATAAGGTCGACGTTGCCCGGCGGCACCCCCTTGACGGTGGCCAGCACCCCGATGCCGCCACCGGTGGCCAGACCGGCGAGGTCGGTCGACACATCCGCGCTCTGCGGGTCGATGAGCACGCGGGTCGGTGGCGCCGAGGCCACGGTTTTCGACGACGTCCCGGCGGCAATGTCGCCGGTGGACGACCAGATGATCATGTCACCGCCGCGCAGGGTGAAAATCCGGCCGATGCCGATGTCGACGTTGCCGTCGGTGAAAATCGAAACCGCACCGCCGCTTTCCGTGATGATGCCGGGCGGGATGAGCGGGTTGCCGATGGTGGTATTGGCGAGGGTCAGGGCGCCATTCGGGGCGAACAGACTGATGTCGCCACCGGCGGTGGTGCGCACGCTGCGGCCGCGCGTCAGCAGATCACCCGATCCGGCAACCCCTCCGAAAAGCGTCTCAATAGCGGCGAATCCGGCGTCGTAGTTGCCCGATTCCGCAAATCCGCGCCCGGCGTCCCGCAGGATGCGATAAAAGATCTCGAGGGCGATCCGGTTCCGTTCCTCGTCAGGCAACGACTCAAATCCGGTCACTCCCAGCTCGGCCAGATACGCCGGCCCCTCCCCGCCCTCGACGGACTCCGCAATGAAGGCATCAAAATCCATCGCACTGTCGCCCAGGGAGGTGGCGCGACCGAGTCCCGCACCGACAACGAGATTCGATCCCTCGAATGGCAGGTAGGGATTGCGGGCATTGCCGATGCTGACCACCCCGACGCCGGTACCGTCGGTATTGGAAGCACCGGTGCCAAGGTCAAGGGTGCGGCCGGCCAGCACCATCAGACTGCCCGGACCGGAAACCTGCAGGTCGCCGGCCAGCGGCCCTTCGCCGCGGCCGGGCAGATTGCCGGCGGCAGTGGCGGCGGTGCGCAGCGGCGCATTGGCATTGGAGAGCACGATGTCGCGCCCGGCGCTGACGGTCGACTGGTCGGTGGCGGCGAGATTCTGCAGGTACAAGGCGACATCAGTGATGTCCCGCTCGGCGTGGATGGCGGCGCGCTTCGGAGTAAACAGGGTGAGCCCGGACAGGTTTCCGCCAAGCGCGTAGACCCGCACCGGCTCCGGATCGTCGCGATGCAGCAACCCCCGGGTGTGCAGCGCCTGCTTCGTCTGAATCACGCCGCCGGTGGATCCGGTTTCCGCAAAAAGATTGGCCACCGGCGCGAGAAATCCCGGCTGGGTGGTATTGGCCGCATTGGCGACGCGGCCGGCGATCGACTGGTATGAAAACGGCGTGACCACACCCGGCAGCGCGGCGGGATCGGCGTCGGAAAGATTCAGTCGCGACGACGTCCAGACCGTGGTCGTCTGCCCCGGCACGATGATATTGCTGCGCCCGGCCGGCTGCAGGGCGTTAAGGGCGCCGTGGGCCAGCAGCTCCAGCGAGCCGCGGGCGGCAGGGGCCGCGGTCAGGTCGCCCACCAGATTGAGGTCACCGGAAAAAGCGGTGACCTCCAGCGTGGGCGGAGCCAGCGTGAGCACGCTGACAAACGGCTCAACACTGGTCTCCGCAAGCCGCAGCCACGGCTGATTGAAGGCCGCGCCATTGGCCCCGGTGGTGAGCAGATTGGCCCGCTCCATCCACACCTGGAGAATCGAGCGCGCCGTGTTTTCCGTCGGCAGCACCACCTCCTGGCGCAGGGTGATCGACCCGCCGAGTGACGACACCCGCACCGCGCTCTCCGGCGCGTAGGTCGAAAAATACGTCTTGTACCAGAACTTGTTGTTCAGGCCGGCCGGCAGCAGGAACGGATTGGTGACCGGTCCGAGCAGCACGTCACCCCGGGCGCTGACCGAGAACGCCGCCTTGCCGGCAAAGAGGGTGGTCGGCATCCAGGTTTCCGCGGGCAGCACTTCGGGATTCTGAAATCCCGTCAGGTAGTTCCGCGACGGCGAGCGCGTGCTGTTGGTCAGGATGTGGCGGCCGGCCTCCAGCTCGCCGCGACCGCGTTCGACATAATACACACCGGCATCAAGGTCGTTGCCGGCGCGGACGACGATATCACCGCCGCCGAGTTCGACCAGTCGGCCGGCGTCGGGCACCCCGCGCGGGGCGCGCGCGTTGGTCGGGGCGGCCGCATCAACATTGGAAATCGTACCGGCCGCGCTCAGGTGGATGTTGCCGCCGCCGAGCGTGCCCACACCCTGGAAGAAATTGCTGAAGTCGATCCACCAGGTGGTGGAGGCGGCCGGGTCCGTCACCCCGCTCTGGCCCGCGCCCACCCCGCCCACGCCATACTCGCCGGTGGCGGGATCAACGTAGCCGCGGCGGTACAACCAGTTGACCGGGGTCTGGCGCGACGAATCGGGCAGCAGCTGCCCGAGGGTCGAGCGGGTCAGGCGTTCGATATTTTCGCCGGCGGCGAGGTGGACATTGCCACCGGCCAGGCTGTACTGGGCAAGGTACGTCTGCTGCACGGCGCCGAGGTTCCCCTGGTTCGGGTGGATCGGGCGGGTGAGGATCGGGGTGACGAAGTCGCCGGCGGCGAAAACCTGGGTGGGCGTGGCCACCTGGGTGCCGGCGGTGTAAATGGATGCGAGCGGATTGAGCAGGCGCACGCTGCGGCCGGCGGAGAGGTCGATGTCGCCGGACCCGGTGCGGATGACCTGCCACCCTTGGGCGATCAGCGAGGACGTCAGGGCGTTGTTCCCGCCGGTCACGTTGGCGGCACCAAGGTTTTTGCCGAGCTCGATGAAACCGGCGGTCGTCCCGAGATCCGACAGCGAACGCACCGCTCGGAAGTCGGCCGCCCCGAAATCGGCGCCGGCCGTCAGGCGGTACGACCACGATTGCGCGTTGACCGGAAGCAGCGGGTTCTGCGCCATCAGCGGAGCCAGCCAGAGAGAGGAATTTCCGTTGGCGGCAGACGGCTCGACCGACGCAAAACCGTCGCTCAGCGTGTTGAAGAACGTCAGATTGCCGGCCGCCCGCAGCGTGAGCACACCGGGAGCGGACGCCGGCCCGAAGCGGAACGATTCCAGATTCCAGTCGCTGCCCGGATTCGAACTGCCGGTACCGAGCGTCAGACTGCCGGTGCGATGGATGATTTCCGCTCCCGGAGCGGGAATGAACGACGACCCGAAGCCCTGCGGATCGGCGCCCAGCAGGCGCGCCCGCAGCGCGGCATACCCGTCAGTAGTCGTGCCCGCAGCCCCGAGAAATGCCTCGGCATCGGCACGCACCGCGGCCTGCACGGCCGGCGTGAGGGTGCCCGCGGTACCGCTCAGATCGTACACCTGGAATCCTTCGGCCAGGATGCGGGAAGCATTGAGAATGCGGCCACCGATCGGAGCCAGGGCAAGGTCGGTGCCGCCGGCAGACCGCGGCGCCCGCAGGTGGACGGTGCCCGTCAGCCGTCCGTAAAATCCACTGTCGGCGGCGGCCGCAGCCACACTCAGGTCGAGCGTCGAACCGGCCTGCACATCGAGCATGGCCGACGGGTCGACCGTCCCGTCGCGCGGCGCGCCGGCCGTCAACGTGATGCGTCCGCCCTGCCCGGCACTGTTGAAATCCCGCCCGGCCGCCAGCAGCCTGGCACCGCCGGCCACCGTCAGGCTGCCGGTGGCGGCAAGATCGATGGTGCCGCCGGTCGCCCCGGACGCATCAATCGTGCCGGATACCATGATCGATCCCTCGTCGGCGGCCACGCGATACAGGCGCGCGCGCGCCAACCCGTCCACCGCCACGTCGCCCGAACGCAGGCGATACGAACGTGCTTCGTTGAAGCCACCGTCATTCAGGCGGGCATCAAGGTCGCTCAGCCCGCCGCCGGGCAGATTCCCGACGTCGAGTGCGAAGCCTCCGGCGATTTGCCCCTCGCCGGCTGATCCGCGGAGCGTCCCAAGCAGATCAAGCCGTCCGTTTTCCGCGTGCACCGTCAGGGAGCCGGCCTGTCCCCCGCCCGGGAGTGCGGAGACATCGACGATTCCTTCCGTCCCGATCCCCACTGAGCCACTCTCGGAGACGAGCGTGACCGTACCGCCGTCGGTGAAGCGTGCGACATCAAGGAACGGACGATGCGTGCCGGCGAGATCGAGTCGCGCCGCAGCCACATTCCCGATCCGGACGTCGCCGGCGGTGGCGCGAACCGTCAATTCCCCACTCGGCAAGGCGATGTCGCTGTCCACGCGGACAGTCGCTCCCTCCAGCGTGAGCCGGGCACCGAGTCCGCCGGCCGCGCCGATGGATACGGCCGCGTCCGGACGGACCAGCGCCAGCTCACCGGCCGCAAACACACCGTGACCAGCCGCCTGCGCCGCGGTGAGGAGCGGCGATTCGAGGCGCACGCTTCCGGTGGCGCGGAAACTGCCGGTGCCGGTGGCGAGCAGACGGTTGGCGGCACGGAAATCAACCAGCGCCTGGCCCGAGGCGGCTACGCTTCCGGCACCGAGTGTGATCTGATCGGCATCAAGGCGCAGGGTACCCAGCCCCGGCCCGGCCACGGCGGAAGGCGCCGGGCGCCCGGTCGGGTTATCGACGAGAATCGAACCGGCCGCGAGCACGGCGGTGCCGCCGCCGCTATTGAATCCGCGGATCGCCGGCGCGCTGAGGGTCAGGGAATCCAGCGCTTCCCGCGAGCCAAGCGTGCCGGTGCCGTAAATATCGAGGCTGGAGTAGCTCAACAGGGAGAGCCGCCGCGCGTTCGCCTGCAGCGAAGCCAGCGCCTGGCCGGCGAGCACCAGGCCGCCAGTCGACGCCAGAGGCCCGGCATTATCGAGCGCCACCGCGATCTGGCCGCTGTTCAGGGTGACCGCGACGGCATCGAGCACGGCCAGCGGATCGAGCCGGGTGCCCGCCGTGGAATCAAGAATCAGGCTGCCGCCACCGATGACCGCACCCGCACCGACGGTCAGGCGCGGCGCCGCCGAATCACTGACGCCACGACGGACAATGCTGCCGCCGGCCGAACCGCTGGCGCGCAGCAAAGCCCCATCACCACTTCCCGCCACCGCCGGATCCCCAAGCCGCAGGTCCTCGACCGGCCCGGAACCGGTTCCGCGCACCTCCGCGCCATCAGCCAGCGTGAGCGCCCCACGCGAGACCAGAATGATATCGCTTCCGAGTAAAGGCGCACCCGCGTTGTCGACACTCAGGTTTCCCGTGGTCACCGCGACCGTCACCCCATCGCGGCCGGCCGTCCGCTGGCCGCCGATCAGCAGGCTTTCCGCAGCAAAGCTGTTGAGCTGGGCCGCGCTGAGGGCGAGCACGCCGGGCCCGCCACCGGTACCACCGGCATTGATGACAATGTCGCCCGGGCTGCTGAGGTCGACCAGGGCGCCGCGACCACCGGTCGGCGCACGCGACAACACTCCTCCGGCCAGCACCATGGAGGTCGTGGCATTGAACGACAGCTGTCCGGAATCGCCGGGCAGTCGCGGCGCCGCAAAACCACGCGCCCCGGCCGCCTCCCGCAGGAAGACGTTGGCGGATGACACGTCGTATTGCGCGCGCTGGAAGTACACCGACGATGGCGCGACCTCGAACCGCTGCATGAGCGATACCCCGGACCGCGTGGCATCAAGCGCATTGAAACGAAAACCGGAAACCAGGCTGGAGCCATCCGGCAGCGCCACTGATCCGACCGGCGCGCCGCTTTGCGGAGAGACGAGAAACGCTCCGGGCAGCAGGGCGTAGCGCGCCGGCAGCAGCGTGTAGGTGCCAGCGGCCAGGCCTGCCCCGGCACCGAGGGTGACCACATCGCCGACCCGCAGCGAACCGGTGGTATAGCCAGGCTCGCCATTCAGACTGGGCGCCACCGGATTGAAGGGCGCGTAGGGAGCGTACCGGAATCCGTGCCCGGGAATAACCGCAAAGCGGGTCGTGGAAGCGAGTATGTCCTGGGATCCGCCATTTCCCGCCACCCAGCGGTAGGCCAACAGATCGCCGCCGCCACGCACATCAATGACCGAGCCCGCCGAGGTCACGACGTTCTGCGCCGACATGTTGACCGCCTTGGCCGGCACACCGCCGACCGTGATGTCGTTGCCGGCCGGATCCAGCCACGAGATGCCATCCAGGCTGATGCCGTAGGGAATGAGCAGACCGCGACCGGTCCGCGGGTCGACCGCTGAAACCGAGGTCACGCTGCCGCGACCAAGGACCAGATCCGAGGTGACCGGAGACGGCTTTGCCGCCAGGGCAATCGGGTCGACCGGGGCCGGCCCGCTCCCATTCCAGCCGAGTGTGATCACGCCGATCGGAGCGCGCAGGGTGCCGTTCATGGTAATGTTCGACGCGTACAGCGAGAGCGAGCCGCCACCGGACAGCGGCAGATCACGCGCCCCGCCGCCGGCAATCGTCAGACTGCCGGGACGCGTTCCGTCAGCGGTGGTCACGTCATGCGCAAAAATGCTGAACGGCCGCAGCGTGGTCGGATACACCTGCCCGGCCTCTAGCACCAGGTCACCGGCCAGGCTCAGCGTGCCATTGCCGCGGATGTCACCGCGGCGCGCACTCAACCGCGCCGAGCCGATCCCCTGCAACGAGAGGTTGCCGACATCGATCAGATCAGCCTCGACCACCAGACGGCCCGCCCCGGAGACCGGAGCCAGGGGCAGCTGCGTCGTCAGCCCGGCTGCATCCGTCTGGGTGAAAACAAACGGCTCCTGCCCGGCCAGCGACGGCGGTCGGAATGCCTGACCCAGCGCGACGTAGGGCGCGGTCAGGCGGACGTCGTCCGCGGCATAGATCACCCCGCCGCCGGCAACCTGCAGCCGCCCGGGCAGGGAGATGCGAACCGGGCCGTCGAAGCGCAGGTTGCCACCAAGCGCCAGTCCGTCGAACCCGCCGCCGGCCATGCCGGAAAGCGCCCACTGGCCGAGCGCCGGCAGCGGGGTGCCGTCAGCAGCGAGCAACGGTCGGCCGATCCCGCGGGCGACACCGGCCGGCAGGACTGTGCCCGACTGCCGGACGATCAGGTTTTCCTCCGCACTGGTGCTCGGTTCGCCGGCGGGCCGGAAGCGACCGGACGTCAGGCTGAGCGAGCCACCGGCGGCCGCCGGCCCACCGGGCCGGCCGATCAGGGTGGCGTCGGAATAAAGCAACTCGCCGCCGGACAGGCGGACCGATCCGCCGGAAGAGTCGACGCGCACCGGCTGGTATTGCACGCCGCGGAGCGAATTCCACGGGCGGTTGGTGGTGGCAAGGAATGTCGGTGGCAGATCAAGCACACCGGAGCTGCCGGAAACGTCGAGCACCGAGCCGTGTTCGGCCACGATATTGCCGGTCACGGAGATGGTGCCGCCCGGCGTGATCTGCCCCTGCCGCCAGCCGTTGGGGTGCAGGCGCACCACCGGACGGCCGGCGGTCGAAAGCACCACGCTCCCGGCGAGGTGCACGGTGGGCAGCGGCGGCCCGGACGGGATGGCCGGAAACTGGTTGGCACCGGTCACCGTGATCGAGCCACCCGGAGCGATCACCGATCCGGCCAGCGCCACGGTTTCCCCGCGTAACGTCACACTGCCCAGCGCATCGGTCCGGATCAACGACCCCGCACCGGTGACGATGCTGCCGATCGACTGAACCCGGTTCGCGAACGTGTCACGCGCACCCAGCGCCTGAAACGCGAGGCTGACCGGCGAGCGCAGCCCTTCCGGTCGCAGATACGGGCGCAGCTCAAGGGCTCCGCAGGGCGGCGCGTACGGCACCGCCAGCCAGCCGGAAACCCGCGGCTCCAATACCGTGCCAGCCGCAAGATTCACCGCCGGCAGGAAGGCGCCTTCTTCCTCGCCCGGCTGACCGATGCCGGTCAGCGTGAAGCTGCTGAAGCCACCCAGGTTGAAGAAATCCGGGCCGACCTGGAACGCGAGCGGATGCTGGCGCACGCCGCCGACCTGGATGAGCTGGGCCTGCAGCGAGAGCGCGCCACCACCGCCGGCCACCCCCGAAAACCCCTTGAGCGTCGAGCCGGGACGCAGGTACCCGCCATCGACCGCCGGGATCGAAAGGTCGCGACCGGTGAGGATTTCGATGAAGCCGGCGCGGCCGTAGCTGAAGCCGCCGCGGGTCTGCGCCGTAACGCCGCCGGACACGTCGATCTCGCTGCCGGCGGCCAGGCTGGCGGCGAAACTCCGGATGCTCACGAGACCGCCGTTGGTGGCGACGGGAATGTCGAAGGGCGTGTGTCCCGATGGTCGATAATCGACAATCTGCCCGGCCGTGCTGAGGACGGCGCCGGGGGCGAGGGTGAAGGTGCCGCGATCGGGATTCGGAGGCGGCAGCACCGCTCCCGGTGTCTGGCTCAGCGTTTCCGCCACGCTGGGGGAAATGGTGTAAGCGAGGAACGACAGGGCGCCTCCCGGTGCCGACACACGGCCGCCGATCGAAATGTTGGCCGCCTCCAACGTGATCGCGCCGAGGACCGGTGCCGCCAGCGTGGTCCCGCGCGGCACCGTGATCCCGCCATCCGGATTGCGCACCCGCAGCGCCGCCCATCCCCCGTCATCAAACAGACGCGGGCTGAGCACCACCGTGGCCACCCGGTCGGCGCGCAGCGGGAGCGGCTCTCCGGCCGCATCCACCACCAACGGATCCGCCGGCCGCTGGCCCGCAGGCTCGCGGAAAACGACCGCCGGCGGCGTCGGCGATACCCGCGGATCCAGCGGACCACCGGGCACCAGCTTCTGCACTTCAAAGCTCAGATCCAGCGTGCCGCCGCGAGCCGGCGCCGTCGTCTGCCGCGGACCGCTCACCGCCGCCGCCCGCATCACGCCGTCCAGTGCCATCGACGCCCCCGCCAGTGAGAGGTTGCCGGCCGCGGCACCGGAAAGATACCCGGGCTCAAAATGCTCTCCGGTCATCCACGGCACCCGATAGGTGCGCGTCACGCCCCACTTCGGATGGTTCTCCACAAATTCCCCGGTGAAAATGCCGTCGTACCGCAGATCCGGGGTGGCGCTCACCATGTCGACAAGCCGACCGAACCGGAGCAGGCGCGTGGTTTTGACGGTGCCGCCGTCGTACTGCACCCAGCCCGCCGAGGTGTCGACGGAAGCACCCGGCTGCATGACGATCGATCCGCCGGAAGCAAGGGTCACGGTGCCGCCGGCCACGGTGAGTTCATCGACGGTGCGCTCAATGAGGTTGAGGTACCCGCGCAGGTCGGCCAGCGGCGTCCCCACCCATTCGCGTCCGTTGAAGGTGCCGGTCTGGCGCAGGTCCACGGTGATTTCCCCGCCGCGGAAGAACGTGTCGCGCTGCAGCGGCGAGTCAGCGAGTTCCGACGACCGCAGCGTGACCGTGAGCAGATGCTGGTCAAGCGAGGCCCGGGCATCGGTGGTGCCGGCCACGTTGATGGCGGCGTCGCGGTCGAGATGAATCTGACCGCCAGTCCGCACAAAGGCCGTGCGGTTCTGCGCAGCATCAAGATCCCAGACGCCGGT
>JALRGF010000118.1 GCA_023253495.1 Verrucomicrobiales bacterium | reverse complement strand
TTATGCCGGTTTCCCGTTCATCCCGATCGACCGCCCGGACGCCGCGGGCGGGTGCGTCCGCGGTGGCGGACGGCGTATTGCAGGCGGCGGCCGACTTGCGCGCGGCGCTCGGCCCGCTGACCTTCCGGTCGCCGGTCGCGTATGTGTACAACCCGTTGGATTACGCTTGGGAAGCGCACGCGGCGTATGTCCGGAAGTGGGTCACCGGCCCGCGACGGGTGGTGTTTCTCGGCATGAATCCGGGGCCGTTCGGCATGGCGCAGACCGGGGTGCCGTTTGGCGAGGTGGCGGCGGTGCGCGACTGGATGGGTGTCGTCGAGCCGGTCGGCAAACCCGCGCGCGGGCACCCGCGGCGTCCGGTCGAGGGGTTCGGGTGCCGGCGGTCGGAGGTGAGCGGGCGGCGGCTCTGGGGGTGGGCAGCGGAGCGGTTTGGTTCGCCCGGCGATTTTTTCCGCGAGTGTTTTGTGATCAACTGGTGCCCGCTTTTGTTTCTTGAAGAAACCGGCCGCAACCTGACCCCGGACAAACTCGCGGCGGCCGACCGGGAGCCGGTGACCGCCGCCTGCGACGCGCACCTCGCCCGGGTGCTGGCGTTGCTGCAACCCGAGTGGGCGCTGGGGGTTGGCGGCTTCGCCGAAAAACGGCTGGCCGCCGTGGTGCCGGGGGCGGTGCCGGGCGCGCGGGTCGGCACCATCCTGCATCCGAGCCCGGCCAGCCCGGTGGCCAACCGCGGCTGGGCGCCGGCGGTTGATCGTCAGTTGGCGGCCCTCGGTGTTTTTGCCGGCGGGGGCCGGGGCGCGACGGAGGGACGTCGGGCCTAAGGCCGGGGAGGCTTCGGTAGTTTCAGTGGAGAGGCGGTGGTTGCGTCCCGGCCCAGTCTGCCGCAAAGTACATTGCCGTTTTCTTCTGAGACGGCTATTGCTTCACCGACATGGAAGATCCCGCGATCAAAGCCTTCAGCCAGCAACTCGCCCGTGATCCCGGCGACTGGTACATCCGCGCGCATCTGGCCGGACTGCTCGAGGCGGGCGGAGACCGCCATGGGGCGGCCCAGGTGATCCTCGGGGCGCCCGTGCTTCCCGAGGCCCGGGAACACATGCTGGCCGCCGTACGGATCCTCACCCCGGTCAATCCGGCCGCCGCCCTGCCCTACCTGCAGATGCTCGGCCAGGCGGCCGAAGCAGCACCCGCCGCCCCCCCGGTACCGGTGGCTCCGGCCCCCGTCCCTGCCGCCGCGTGGGCCGACACGCCTGCTCCCCCCGCGGTCCCGCTGGCCATACCGTCGGCCGCGCCCGCCGCGGTGGCCTGGACTCCGCCCGATCCCACCCTGCTCGAAGGCGAGGTCCACCTCACGGAGCGTCCGAAACCGAAATTCAGCACGACCCGCTTCGGTCTGGTGCTCGGGGCTCACCTTGTGCTGCTGGCGGTCGGGGCCATCTGGGTCATTTCGGAGCAAACGATCCGGCGCAAAGAGGAATTAAAATTCGACTCCCAGCCGCCCCGCACCTCGGCCGCCCGCGGCACCGAGGTCGCGGTCAAGATGGCCAAGAAAAAAAGCTCGAGCAGCGCACCGGCCGCCGCCAAACGCGTGCTGGCCAAGAATTCCGTCAGTTCGATCGCCCTGCCGGAAATCAAGACGACCTCTCCGCTGAGCGACGTCGGCAACCTGACTCCCGGCATGGGCGGGAGCGGCATGGGCTTTGGTTTCGGAGGGTCCGGTGGCGGGGGCACCGGTGGCACCGGCATGGGCGGCGGCCGCGGGCGGTTCATCGCTCCGCTTTCCATCGACAGCCGCTGCACCAAGGGTGACCGCGACCGCCGCATCATGTCGGCCGGCGGCGTGCCGCAGACCGAGCGCAACGTGCTCCGCGCGCTCACCTGGATGAAAAACAAGCAGAACCCGGACGGCTCCTGGGGGTCCAGCAACCGGGCCTCCATGACCGGCCTCTGCCTGCTCAGCTACCTCGGCCACTGCGAACTGCCGGACACCTCGCGCGAGTACGGCGAGACCGTGCTCAAGGGGATCACCTGGCTGGTCGACCTGTGGATGAAGCGCGAATTTCTTTCCGAAGCGGACCCGAAAAGCAACGCGGCCCCGTATGAACACGGGATTGCCGCCTACGCGCTGGCCGAGGCGTACTCGATGACCCGCTACGGCACCAAACGCATCCCGAACCTGCGCGAAGCGGTGCTCGGGTCGATCGACGTCATCGTCAAGGGGCAGGACAGCGAGGGCGGCTGGAACTACGGCTACGGAGCACCGAGCGGCGGCGGTCCGGACATGTCGGTCTCCGGCTGGCAGATCCAGGCGATGAATGCGGCCCACCATACCGGCATGGAATTTCCCGGCATGGACGAAGCTTTCAAAAAAGCCATGGTCTATGTGCGCAACTCCCAGGCGGAAAACGGCGCCTTCGGATACCGCGGCAAAAATGGCGCCCGCTACGGCATGACCGGCGTCGCCGGTCTCGCCCTCATCATCGGCGGCAACGACAAGGGCCAGGAAATCCGCCGCGGCACCGACTTCATCAAGGAGGAATGGAAACGCCGACGGCTCCCGTTCGAGTACGATTCACCGGAGGCCGAGCTCTATGGAGCGTATTACGTCAACCAGGTTGCCTTCATGCGCGGCGGCAAAATGTGGCGCGACTGGAACAAGGCGCTCCAGGAGGAATTGCTCCCGAATCAGAATGAGGACGGCAGCTACAAGGAGGAAGGCGGCTTCATGAGCGCGCACGGCAGCGGCGCGGCCGGTGGCGACGCCGACATCTACCGCACCGCGCTCTGCACGCTGATGCTTGAAGTCTACTACCGCTACCTGCCCGCCACCGAAAAAATCGGGGGCGGCGGATTCGGGGAGGATTAGGTCAGGGCGGCTTCGTAAGGCTCGCTTCCGTGCCGAACCGAAGCTGCCACCCGCACCCACGGCCGGTATGATGGAAGGCCCTCCTCCGGCGGGCTCTGCGGGTGTGCCAGGATCAATCAGGCCCGTTCAGCAACGCAACATGCGCTTCACCTCAGCTTTCAGCATTTTCTTCAGACTCGATGCCTGAGTGTTCACGAGTTCGCGGGACGTGTTGAATTCGGCCTTGAAGCGGGCGGCCCATTCGGCATTACGATCATTGCCCTGCCGTTGAGTGACGTGCTGCTGAGGGATGTCGAGGGCGTCGATCTCGACGCCCATGAACCGGGCAATGCGTTCAATGGATCCGACCAGGTCACCGCGCACCTGATCGAAATCCATTTCAATATACTTCGCGCCACTGGCTGCGAGCGTGTAGCGCCAGGAGGCGGTCTGCAGGATGGCCGCGCGCAGACAGCGGTCGATTTGCTCGAAATCGTATTTCGGTTCGTCGGTAACAGCCTGTTGCCCGGCAATCCATATCCCCGTCTGGCTGGCGATGGCGTGGGATACGGCCTGAGCCAACACGTCGCGGCGCGACAAGAGGACGCAGTACGGATTCGGGAGAAAATGGTTCAGGCGCGCGAACCCGCCGAACTGCTTGAGGTGCGTATAGTGGATCTTGATACCGAAGACGCCGTTGGGCGACGTTCGGCGCTGCTGGATGGCATGCAGAACCCCTTCGAAATCACTTACCCCAAAGCGCTTGCTCCATTCACAGAGATTCATCGGTTTGGCGTATTCCAGCGGAAAACCGAAGCGGCCGGTCTGATGCAGCGCGTGGCCCAGCATGTGACTGCCGCAGCGTGGCGTGGAGGCGATGATCAAGATTTTGGACGCGGTTTCCACCCGGGGAAAATCGTGTTCTTCCGAAAACTGATTCAGATACAGAGGCATCGGGATTCAGCTTGTTTCTGCGAATAGGGCATGGCGTGCCGTGTGAACGGCCGCGGTGGTTTGTCAGGAGCGGGCGAAAAACCGTCTCGCAGCGGAAAAATGGACGGCCCGGTTGGCGGCGTTCACTGAGGCTGGGCGGCCTGGTAGCGGGCGGTTTCGGTGTCGATTTCCTGCTGGAGGGTGGCCGCCCGGGTTTCGAGGGCTTCCTTTTCGTTGCGGAGGGAGGCAATGGATTCCGGCGGGGTATCGGCTCCGCCTTCGAGAGAGGCGAGGGAGGCGGTGAGTTCTTCGAGTTTGGCGGTGAGGGCGAAGAGTTCGCCTTTTTTGCGGAAGACGAGGGTGTTGATGCGGGCGGCTTCCCAGCGGGCGACCGCCTGGTCGAGGCGGGTGAGGGCGGCGACAGCGGCCTGGTGGGATTCAGTGGCGGCGGCGATCTGGGAGCCGGCTTCGGCGGCTTCCGCCTCCTTGGCGGCGGCGAGCTGACGCTGTTCGGTGAGGTGTGTTGGAAGGGTCTGCTGGAATGACGTGGCGGCGGCGGCCAGGGAGTCGTGGAGCGGGGCGACCGAGTCGCGGGCGGAGCGGGCGACGGCCCGCAGCTCGGTGGCCTTGGCGAAGGCGGTGGCGACAATGTCTGCGGTCGCTGGCGGCACGGCATTGGCTGGCCGGGCGGTGTCCGGAGATGTTTCGGTGGGGGCGGGGGGCGCGGCGGG
>JALRGF010000052.1 GCA_023253495.1 Verrucomicrobiales bacterium | reverse complement strand
ATGCGGTCGGTGGTGCGCGCGGCGACGGCCGCGCGGTGGGAGGACGGCTGGGTGGCGCACACGACGTTTCATGGATCCCGGCCCGGATTCGCGGCGCTGGTGCGGCCCGGAGCGATGGTGCGCGGGGACGAGGGGGCGGCGGATGAGGGAGCCGCGGAAATGGGGGGCGACGCGCTGTCGGGTGGCCGGGACCGGGAAGCGGAGGGAGGGGCCGGTTTTGACGGTGAGCTGGAGGTGGTGGCGGCGGTGTTGCGCGAGACCCGGCCGCTGGAGCGCGGTCTGAGTGTGGCCATTCTTCTGCGCGGCAATACCGAGGTGGCGGATGCCGTGGCCTTTCTGCGGCGTCAAGCGGATCTGCCGCCGGTAGTCAGCGAGACCGATGCGCCCGTGGCGGTGGACAATCCGTTGACGCTGGCGTTGTTGTCGTTGCTGCGGGTGGCGGCTCATCCGGGCGACACCATGGCGTGGGAGCACGTCATGATGACGCCGTTGGCGGGGGTGTGGGCGCCGGAGGAGGCGACGCGCGGCCGGCTGGTGCGGCAGACGCTGCAGGAGGTGTGGTCTGACGGCCTGGAAGCGTGGGTGCGGCGGTGGCTGGAGCGGCTGGAGCCGGTGCTGGCGGCGGACGATGCGTTTTCGCGGCTGCGGGGCGAGCAGCTGGCCGATCTGGCGCGTGAGTTTGATTCCCGTGGGTCGCGGGAGCTGGATGCCTTTTTGCGAGCGGCTGAAACGAGTGTGGCGCGCGAGAGGGCGTGGTCCGACGCCGTGCAGGTCATGACCATTCACAAGTCCAAGGGACTGGATTTTGACGTGGTCTTTCTGCCGCGGCTGGCGGGAAAGTCATTGGCCGACGATTCCCGGCAGCTCCTGTTGCGGTCGCGTGGCGATGATTTTGAGACGCGGTGGGTGTTGCGGCGGCCGCCGTCGATCCTGGTGGCGGCGGACGATGTGCTGCGGGAGGCGCGCGAAGCGGACCAGGCGGCGCAGGCGTACGAGGGACTGTGTGTGTTGTATGTGGCGATGACCCGCGCGCGGCATGCGGTTTATCTGATTGGTGCGGAGAAGGCGGGGGCCGGGTCCGCGCGGCATGCGGCCATGCTGGTGGAGCAGGCGTTGGGAGGGCAGGAGCCGGCGGACCCGCTGGTGGCGGACGGTCGCGAATGGGCGTGCGGCTGGAGTGCGGGCGACCCGCGGTGGTTCGAGGCGATGCCGGCGGGCGGGGGAGCGGCGGCGGCGGTGGCGCCGGCAGCGGCCGCAGTGTTTGTGCCACCCGGTCCGGGGCGGCGGCGGCGCCCGCGTCTCACGCCGTCCGGGCGTGAGACGCATGTACTGACGGCGGACCAGGTGTTTTCGGCCGGGGCCACGCCGGCGCGGGAGCTGGGGGTGCTGGTGCATGCTTTGTTTGAGCGTATCGACGATCCGGATGATCGTTCGGGTGCGGAGAGCTGGTGGTCGTCGACTCATCCCGAGCCGGCCGACTGGCAGCGGGAGGCGTGGCAGCAGGTGACGGCCTGCCTTGATGATCCGGACCTGCGGGTGCTGATGCGACGGTCGCCTGATGCCGGGTTGTGGCGCGAAAAGCGATTTGAGGTCATTCTGGATGGCGAATGGGTGACGGGCACCTTTGACCGGGTGATGGTGGGACCGGATCGGGCGGTGATCGTGGATTTCAAGACCGACCAGGTGGCGGACGAGGCGGCGGCGCGCGATCGGGCAGCCGGCTACCGGCCGCAGCTGGATCTGTACCGGCGGGTGCTGGCACGGCTGACCGGATTGGATCCGGCGGCCATTCGCACGGTCCTTGTGTTCACGCGCCTTCGACGGGCAGTGGAGGTTGCGGACGCCTGACCATTTCCGCTGGCGGAAACCGGTGGCATGGTATCCAATGAGAAGCATGTGCCTGCCGCCCTCACGCCTCGCGTCCCTGCTTCTGGCCACCCTTGCCGGCGGCATTCTGGTTTCCTGCACCTCCGATTACAGTCCGGACGGCAACATGTTCCTGAACGATCGCGCGCCGCGCTACGGCTATGGAGGCACCGACGCCCCGCGGTACAAATACGGAGCAACCGAGACGGAAGCTCCGGCGGAACCCCGCGGGCAGACGCGGTATCTGAACGAGCGCCGCGAACGCCGGGAGGAGTCGCGCCGGCCGGCCGTGATTGAGGAACCGGAGGTGAGCGGGGGAGGCGGGCCACCCGAGCCGACCAGCGAGACCACGGAGGCGCCGCCCCGGAGGCTCGAGCCAACGGCGGAACCGGAGCCGCCGGCGCCTGAGCCAAAACCCGAACCGGCCCCCGAGCCGAAGCCCAAGCCGCCGCCGTCCGAGGACATTCCGTATGCCACGCCGGTTCCGGGGCAGGAAGGCAAGGTGTACAGCCCGTTTCACAATGGCGGCTACGTCGATGTGAGCGGCATGCCGTCCGGGTCCAAAGCCCGGTGCCCCTACACCAAAAAAATCTTCCGGGTGCCGTGAGGCGCGGGGGTGATGGCAGGCGGGTTGACCTCGGGCCGGCGGCCTGGGGATTCCGGGGCCGGCGTGGCGTGGTGATTCCGGCTCGTCCGAACACGGGTGGCGTTTTCCTGTGACCATGGTTCCGCTTTTCGCACGACTCGCCATCCTGGGTCCCGGGCTGCTGGGTGGTTCGCTGGCGGGCGCGGTGCGCCGCGGCGGGCTGGCCTCCGAAATCCGGGTGTGGGCGCGGCGGCAGGCGGCGGCGGATGCGGTGGTGGCGCGCGGGTGGGCGGACGTGGGCACCGACGAGGTGGCGGTGGCGGTGGACGGGGCGGATTGTATCGTGCTGGCCACGCCGGTCGGGGTGATGCCGGATCTGGCGCGGCGGATTGTCGATGCCCGCGACCGGTTGGCGGACGGTGTTCTGATCACCGATGTGGGCAGTGTGAAGGGGTTTGTGGCGGAGCGGGTGGCTCCGGTGTTTGATGCGGCCGGTCTGACGTTTACCGGCAGCCACCCGATGGCCGGGGCGGAGACGGCCGGGTTTGAGGCGGCGCGGGACGACTTGTTTGCGGGCGCGGCGTGCATTGTCACCCCGCAGGCGTCCGCGTTGCCGCGGATGCGGGCGTTCTGGGAGCGGCTCGGGTGCCGGCTTTTCACCATGACTCCGGCCGAGCATGACGCGGCGGTGGCGCGGGTCAGTCATCTGCCGCATGTGGCGGCGTCGGCGGTGGCGCTGGCGGTGCTGGATGGGGACGGCGGCCGGGCGGCGGTGGCCGGCAAGGGGTTCCGCGATACCACGCGCATTGCGTCCGGCGATCCCGGCCTGTGGACGGAAATCCTCCTGGAAAACCGGGAGGCGCTGGTGGCGCCGCTGGAGGATCTGATCGCACGGTTGGGCGAGGTGCTTGATTTTGTGCAGCGCTCGGACGATGGGCAACTGCGCCATTTCCTGGCCGAGGCGAAGACCCTTCGCGACCAGGCGCTGGCCGCCCCCGACACCCGATCCCATGGCTGAATTCCGCGTCCGCTCCGCCAAACCCATCGCCTGCTCGGTCACCGTGCCCGGTGACAAGAGCATCTCGCACCGCTCCGTCATGATTGCCTCGCTGGCCGACGGGGTGAGCCGCATCGACGGCTTTCTGGCCAGCGAAGACTGCCTGGCGACGATGAAGGCGTTCCGGGCCATGGGGGTGCGGATTGATGTGCCGGACGAGGCGTCGCTGCACGGGCCCGACCAGCCGGGGGTGGTGTCGATCACGGTGCATGGATCCGGAGGCGGGTTGCACGCGCCGGCCGGGCCGATCGATTGCGGCAATTCCGGCACCACCATGCGCCTGATGAGCGGGTTGCTGGCAGCACAGCCGTTCCACACCGAGCTGTTCGGTGACGCCTCGCTGTCGCGGCGCCCGATGAAACGCGTGATCGCTCCGCTGAGCCTGATGGGGGCGAGGATTTCCGGACAGGGCGAGGACGGTCTGCCGCCGCTGGTGATCGAGGGCGGGGCGCTCACCCCGATTCATTACCGGCTGCCGGTGGCCAGCGCGCAGGTCAAAAGTGCCGTGCTGCTGGCCGGTCTGTTCTGTGAGGGTCGCACCGTGGTGACCGAACCGGTGCCGACGCGCGATCACACCGAACGGATGTTCGAAGTTTTCGGGATCGCGGTGCGGCGCGAGGGGGATGACATTCTGCTGGAAGGCGGACAGCGGCCGGTGGCGCGGGATTTCACCGTGCCCGGCGACATTTCCAGCGCCGCCTTCTGGCTGGTGGCGGCCGCGGCCCAGCCCGGGAGCGAGCTGCAGGTCATGAATGTCGGCCTGAACCCGACCCGGACCGGCATCCTGAAGGTGCTGGCCCGGATGGGAGCGCACGTGCAGGAGATCGTTGAAACTACGGGCCGGGGCGAGCCGGCCGGCCGTCTGATCGTGCGGGGCGGTCGCCTGCGGGCGACGACCATCGGGGGCGCGGAAATCCCCAATGTCATCGATGAACTGCCGATTCTGGCCGTGGCCGCGGCGCTGGCCGAAGGGACCACGGTCATCCGGGATGCCCGGGAATTGCGCGTCAAAGAAACCGACCGGATCGCCGCGGTGGCCGGCAACCTGCGCGCCATGGGGGTGACGGTGCGCGAGCGCGACGACGGCATGGAGATCGACGGTCCGGCCCGGCTGCACGCTCCGGAGCGGCCGCTGCCGACTTTCGGCGACCATCGGATTGCCATGGCAGGTGCCATTGCCGGGCTGTTTGCCGAGGGCGAGACGGTGGTGGCCGGGGTCGAGTGTGTGGACACAAGCTACCCCGGCTTCGGTCGGGAACTGGCACGGTTTCAGGCCGGGGACACGGTTGCCGGGGCGGGAGGATCGGGTCGATCAGGGAGCGGGGTACAGCTCCGGCCGGACCGCCCGGCCTGCGGTCTGGTGGTTGCCATTGACGGCCCGGCGGCCTCCGGCAAAAGCACGGTGGCGCGTGCCTTGGCGCGGGAGCTGGGGTTTGTCCACGTCAATTCGGGAGCGATTTACCGCGCGGTCACGCGGGCGGTAGTGGATGCCGGGATCGATCCGGAGCAGGCACCGGCGGTGGAAGCGCATCTCCACCGGCTGCGCATCGAGTGCGGTCACCGCGATGGTGAAGCGACCATCGAGGTGAATGGTGCGGTCGCCGACCACCTGGATGCCGCGGAGGTCAATGCCGCCGTCTCGCCGGTGGCCCGCATTCCTGCGGTCCGCGCGGCCCTGTACCCGCTCCAGCGCGGCTACGCCGCTCTGGCCAACATCGTCATGGAAGGCCGTGACATCGGATCCGCCATCTTTCCCGAAACGCCGTACAAATATTACATCGATGCCACGCCCGAGGTGCGCGCGCAGCGTCGGGCGGCACAGGGGTTGGCCGACTCGGTGGCGCAGCGTGATTTTCAGGACCGCACCCGCGAGGTGGCTCCGCTGCGGCAGGCCGAGGGCGCACTGGTCATCGATACGTCCGACCTCGGTGTCGGGGAGGTGGTCAGCCGGATCGTCGAAGACCTTCGCGCCAGGGAACTGGTGGTGTGACCCGTAGCCGCGCCGCCGGCCCGCGCCCCCGGAGCGCCCGTTTTCCGCATCCACAGTTCCGCTGTCTGTCATTGTCATGTCACCGACCTACCGCATCTGCCACAGCATCGCCCGGGCCGTCGGGCATGTGATTTTCCAGCATGAGGTGATCCACCGGGAGCGGCTCATCGAGGAAGGCCCGGCCCTGATCGTCTGCAACCATGTCAGCTATCTCGATCCGCCGATGGTGGGTATCTCCTTCCGGAAGGAGATCTGGTTTCTGGCCCGGAAGTCGTTGTTCCGGGGTTTCGGGGCGTGGTTGTATCCGCGGCTCAACGTGATCCCGGTGGATCAGGACCAGCCGGACATGACCGGCCTGAAAAACATCATTCGTCTGCTCCAGCGCGGCGAACGCGTCCTGCTCTTTCCCGAAGGCTCCCGGAGCTGGGACGGCACGCCGCAAAAGGGCGAGCCGGGCGTGGGACTGGTCATCGCCAAAACCGGCGTGCCGGTCCAGCCGCTGCGGATCTTCGGCGCCCACGAAGCCATGCCGCGCGGGGCCACCCTGCCACGCCCCGGGAAAATCAGGGTCGTCGTCGGCGAGCCGGTCGTCTTCACCGAGGAGGAACGCGCCACCAAGGGCAAGGACGGGTACCTGCGCCTCAGCGAAAAAACCATGCAGGCAATCGCCGCCCTGGAACTGCCGGATCATGAGGCAGACCGTCCGTGAAGGAAGGCGCCGCACCGGAAACGATGATCTGACCGCTTGCGCCCCGGAGAATGGCGAACATCGAAGGTCTTCTACACCTGCCCGGCCGGAGGCGAGGATGGAGCACGGGCTGGGGTTGCTGCAGCGGGATCGATGCGTCGACTGTGGGTTGAGGTTGGAATAGTCATGCCGGATAAAATTCGCGTCGGGTCAGGGGTGCGGTGTCCCGACTTGTTCGCGTCTGGCATGCTCTCTCAGCAGGCCTCGGATCGACAAGTCTTCGTCGAGGTCAGGCCAGTGCAGCCCCATCGGAGATAATTCAAGATTAGACCGTTGCTGGTCTGTGGCAGCCGCCAAACGCGGGTATGCGGAACAAGGAAACGTGAACCTGAGCCCACTCTCCATGAGAATGGAAATCATTCCTTGGGAGTAGGTTGCCGATACCGGGGTATCAATCAAAGTATTCATGCCACTTCCTGATGATAAGCTCGTTATGCTCGATTGCAAGAGCTTCGGCTTTCGCCAATTCGCTTGTCTTCTCATGCCAACGGATTCACGAAGGATTACGTTGCTCTCCACCAGAAATACCGCCTCGCCGTTCCCGCGCGTTACATGGACGTGGATAGGCATGCGGTCGTTGCTGTAGAAGAAGAACCGGAATCCCTCTTTCGTGAATACGGTCGGCATCGGAGAATATGAATCAGCGAACGACGGCGGTAACGGGACCGCTGCCAAAAGGGTATCATTTCAAAACCGGCGTCATCGCCGGCTCTCGTTCACCGCTTGGTTGGGGCTTTTTGTCGAGCTGGCGGACTTTTATTCTGCCGGGATAGCCCCAGAATTCCCGGTTGCCAAATTGCCCGGTGTTTGTGTGATTGTGATTTGAGTAAATCTCATGAGAACCTTTGGGAATGATATAGACTCTGCCATCGAGAGTGAGTTCGAGATAAGCATCGGATTGTATCACAATTGTCCAGGCTTTGCCTGCCCATAAGAAATCAGGCATCCATGTTCCGGTCACGCTCGAGTTGTTAATCGGGAGTCCATCAATCGACATCGGGCCTCCGTAACGGCTTCTCATGTTGGACTCGACGAAGACCGCGAATACGAAAATCGCGAGAGCGACCGCGACCCCTGCTGCGATTTTGATTGTGGTCCTCATTACATGCTCTGACAACTTTGTGATGCGATTGTCACTTTTTGTCCTGGGTATGCGACAGCCGCATCACCGGGGCAAAAGCGACCCGGAGGGGCACGGCTTTGCGAGATGCGATCATGGATATTATTTAGCAGAGAAATGCCGGGGATCCAAGGGGAAACTGTGGAATGGCGTCTGGAAGCAATGGGTGAGAGGTCCAGGGGGCTGGGGGCGCCTGTGCCTGGGCGATCGAGGAGGTGGAGGTAGATCATGGTGGTTTCGACCGAGGAGTGGCCGAGCAGAAATGGGAGGAGGGGCTCGAGGGCCTTGGGGAGCGGGACGAGTCGGTGTTTGCCGCCGTTGGCGTCGTGGAGGGCGATGGGGTTCAGGCCGTCGGGATGCGCCAGGCTGCGGATGGTGCTTCTGGCACCCTTTCAGGGTGCGTCCTTGTGCCGACGGTTTCCGTGGGTGTCCGTCCGTGAGTGGGCCTGCGGCCGGAGCAGGGACGGCCACCCACGGCTATGATCCGGCATCCCGTTGGGATGAGGAAGGAGGGGGTGGGAAAGGTGGTGGCTGCAAGGAGCCATTTCTCCCTCGTTCTCGTCCTCGCTTTTTTCTGTCCGGCACCCCGGTCAGCAAATGCCCCATGGGTTTTCAGTTTCGCGCTGCGCGCCCGTGGTGGACAATGAGCCACCCATGAGCCACGACTCCAGCCCATTGCTGCCTGCCGACGAAAGCGCCTCCAGCCTTGAGGTGCGCACGTATTTTGTGCGCGGCCGCAACGCGCTGGTGGCGCGGTCTGACTTTGAGCCGTTGTATGTCGATTATTACCTGCATCAGGGCATGCTCGGGGTCCAGCATGCGCCGTTTCACGACGGTCTGTTCAAGGAGGCGCTGGCGGCGCTCACCCTGCATTGCGCCTCCCGTCCGTGGAACGAGGCGGCGGCGTGGACGATCCATTTCCAGCAGCCGCGGCTGAACCTGTTTGCCACCGGCGACAACCGCGCCGGCACGGTGGTCGGCCAGCTCTTCACCGAGGACGTCAAGGATGTCGGGCGGAATCTGTTTTTCTGCGACCTGACCCGTGATGGCAAACCCGTGCGGCGCAGCAGTGTGGAATTCGAGAGCGTCAGCCCGTTCCGCGCCGCCGAGCATTATTATTCCCAGAGCGAACAACGGCCGGCCCGGTTTTTTGCTCATGGCGAGGAGGATTTTGTCATGGTCTCAGCCCAGCCGGACTGTGACCTCGATTGGCTGGCGTCGCTGACCGATGATGCCATCCGCAGCCTCGACCGCACCGAACAGCTCAGCCTGCTGGAAACCCGCCTGTACCGATGGCACTGCGGCTGCACCCAGGCGCGCATGATGGCCGCCCTCCGTCCGGTCATGACCAGCGACCCCGACGGTCTTTTCGGGGACGACGCGGTCCTGCGCATGCGGTGCCCGCGCTGCGGCCGGAAATTTGTCATCACCCGTGAGTCGATGGAGGCATTCATCGCGCCGTAAGCGGCGGGAGGTGGCGTTCCCATGGCTGCGAGGAATGGGCTTCGCGGCCTGGTGGCGCTGGAAATGGAGGCGTGGGTCGTCGGGGGCTGTGTCCGATCTTGCGGGAAGACGAGGGGTTCGGGGGCATCGTTGTCCGGCTCGGTTTCACGCTGATGCCCCACGGTGTCACGGAGTTTGCGACCGCCAATCGGAAGGACTTTCAGGGGCTTGCTTTCGCCCGTATTCTGAGTCCGCTGGAACCGTGAGGTGCGTTCGTCAGGGATCCGACCCGCCATCGGGCCACGACTGAAGACCGGCCCTTTTTGCGCCGGTGAGCACGCTCCCCGGGCTACGGCGAGAGCCGCTCGATGCGCCAGCCGCCGGCATGTCCGGGGTCGCGGGAGTAGCGGACGCGGTCGTGGAGCCGGCTGCGGCGGCCCTGCCAGAATTCCAGCGTGTCCGGGACGATGCGGAAGCCGCCCCAGTTTGGCGGTACGGGGACGTTGCCTTTGGGGAACTTTTTTTCCAGCTCGGCGAACCGTTGTTCGAGCCACTCGCGGTTCGGGAGCACGGAACTTTGCGGGGAAGCGTGGGCGCCGAGCTGGCTGAGGTACGGCCGGGTCTGGAAGTAGGCCTCGGAGTCGGTGAAGGCCGTTTTTTCCGCAGTGCCGTGCACATGGACCTGGCGCTGCAGGTCGGCCCACAGGAAGGTGGCGGAAACGCGCGGGTTGGCTTCGAGGTCACGCGCCTTGCGGCTCTCATAGTTGGTGAAGAACGTCAGCCCGGTGGCATCCAGCGCCTTCAGGAGCACGGTGCGCGTCGACGGCAGGCCTTCGGGGGACACGGTGGCCAGCACCATGGCATTCGGTTCGGTGATCCGGGCGGCGCGCGCCTCGGCCAGCCAGTGGCCGAACTGGGCCAACGGGTCGGGCTGGACAAAGCGTTCGTCCAGTTCGCTGAGGGAATACTCCACGCGCAGGGAGGCGAGGGCCTCGGTGGCGGCGGGGTCGGGGGTGCGGTCGTCTGGCATGGGATCAGGGTGATTGCCGCTTGAGTCGGCGGACGAATGACCGTAGACGGCGGTCGGAAAAATGCACTCGCATCTCGATGCCATCCTCTTCCATGAGACCACGATCCTGAGCCGCCTCGATGAGCTCGGGCGGCAGCTCACCGTCGACTATGCCGGGCGGGACCTGACCGTGCTGCTCGTCCTGCACGGCAGCCTGTTTTTTGCCGCCGACCTGCTGCGGCGCATCAACCTCCCCCTGCAACTCACCAGCCTCAGTGTCTCCAGCTATCACGGTGGCACCGAGTCCGCCGGCACCGTGACCTTTCACCAGCCAGCCCTGCCCGATCTCCGCGGACGCCACGTCCTGATCGTCGACGACATCCTCGACACCGGACTCACCCTCGACAGCATCCGCCGCCGCCTCGAAGAGGAATGCCAGCCGGCCAGTACGAGACTCTGCGTGCTTCTGGAAAAACGACGCCCCCGCCCGGTCGAGGTGCGTCCGGATTATGTCGGGTTCCGGATCGAAGATGCATTCGTCGTCGGCTACGGACTGGATTACCAGGGACACTACCGGAACCTGCCGCTCATCGGCACGCTCCGGAAAGAATTCATCGTCGCCGGCTGACCCCGAAGCCCACCCATGCCAGAACAAACCACGTTGCGCCTCCTGTTCTTTTCCACCCTGCGCGACCTGACCGGGATGGAGCACATCGACTGGCCGTGGCCGCCCGAACCCGGTCGGGCCCCCACCGTCGCCACCCTGCTTACCGAGCTCTATGCGCGGTGGCCCGCGCTGGCCGCCTGGGACACGCGGATTCTGGTGGCCGTAGACCTCGCTTTTGCCGGGCGCGATACCCCGCTGCGGCCGGGCCAGGAAGTCGCCCTGATGCCACCGGTGCAGGGAGGATGAACGCTCTTCAGAAAACCGGAGCGGTGGGCGGTCGCCAGAAGAAGGCTCGCCAGCTCAGGGGAGTGACCAGCACGAGGACAGGTAAATTGGGCCGCCTCCGCCGCGCCCCGATAGCAGGACAGGTAAACTGGGCCTCCGCCGTGTCCCGATAGCGGGACAGGTAAACTGGGCCCTCCGCCGCGCCCCGATAGCAGGACAGGTAAACTGGGCCTCCGCCGTACCCCGATGGCGGGACAGGTACCAAGGGCGGGGCCATGGGGTCCCATGGGGGTCGGTTGGAGGGCGGGGAGCTGCTGTGGGACAGGTACTATGGAGCGGTCCCGACATGGGTGCCGCTTTCGGACGGGTACCATGGGGTCCAGTTGGTGAGGTGGATGTGATTTTGTGAACAGAATTCCTGTGGGGGGGTGGGTGCAGGTGGTTGTTGATGGGGTTTTTGCGCTTTGGGATGTGGATTTTTTATTGCGGAGATGGGGGCTGGTGACTATAAAGTGGGGCGAAGTGGGGCAAAATGGGGGATTTGACACCATCGGCGTGGACTTTTCACGGTCACGCGGCGCCAACCTTGGATACCAAGGGGCGGGTGACTGTGCCTGCGCGTTGGCGGCATGAGGGGATGGAGCGGATGGTGGCGTTGCCGGATGATTTTCAGCCGTGTTTGCGGGTGATGCCGGCGGCGGTATTGGATATGGAGCTGGCGAAGCTGGGAGCGGATGCGACGCAGGCGGAGGAGTTGAAGGCGGAGAAGTTCCGGTTTTACTCTTATCGGGCGTTTGAGTGTCCGTTGGACAAGCAGGGGCGGTTGTTGCTGCCCTCGGCGTATGTGGAGCGGCTGAATCTGGCGGGGGCGGTGCAGTTGGTGGGGGCGTTCCGGCATTTTGAGATCTGGCGTCCGGAAGTCTGGCAGGAGCATTTTCAACAGCTTCAGGCGGCGCATGCGGCCGGGGCGCTTCGAATCAAACAGTGATGACCATGCGTCGAAACGTACATTTGAACATAACCAGCCCTGTTTCGGTGCGGCCGGTGTGGAGTGACTGGCTGCCGCACCTGGCGGCGTGGCCCGAGCGGTTGCGGGTCTGGCTGGACCAGCAGAAGCCGTCGGCGGGCGGTGGTCTGGTGGTGAGTGGTCGGCAGGCGTCACCGGAACCCGGAGGCGAGACGGCGGTGGTGGCCGGGTATCATCAGAGTGTGATGGCGGACGAGGTGGCGCATTTTCTGGCGCCCGGCCCGAACAAATTGTATCTGGATGGCACGCTGGGGGGAGGGGGCCACAGTGAGCGGTTGCTGCGGGCGGGGGCGAGTGTGCTGGGGCTGGACCAGGACCTGGAGGCGATTGACTACGCGCGGCAGCGGCTCAGCGAGCACGAGGACCGGGTGGCATTCATTCACATGAATTTCCGCGACTATCCGTCGCTGTTGCGCGAGGTGGGGCTGGAGAAGGAACTGGACGGGATTCTGTTGGATCTGGGGGTGTCGTCGTGGCAGCTGGACACGGCGGAGCGGGGGTTCAGTTTTTCCAAAGATGGTCCGCTGGACATGCGGATGGACGGCACCCGGGGTCGGACGGCGGCGGATTTGCTGGCGGAGGCGTCGGAGGAGGAACTGCGGCGGATTTTCCGCGAGTATGGGGAGGAGCCATTGGCGCACCGGGTGGCGGGGGCGATTGTGCGGCGGCGGGCGGCGGCTCCGTTCCGGACGACGGGTGATCTGGCGACCTTTGTCGAGGAGGTGTGCGGACGGCGGAGCGGGAAGCATCCGGCCACCCGGGTGTTCCAGGCGTTGAGGATGGAGGTGAACGATGAGCTGGGGGCTCTGAGGGCGGCACTGGAAGAATTGCCGAAGTGGCTGAAGGCCGGGGGGCGGGTGGCCATTATCACCTTTCACAGCCTCGAGGATAGAGTAGTGAAACAGTACTTTTCTGAACACAGCCGGCCGCTGCTGGACCGCCCGGAGTGGCCGGGGCCGCGTCCGAATCCCGAGTGTTATTTCCGGTTGGTGGTGCGCAAGGGGCTGGCTCCGAGCGCCGAAGAAATTGCCGCCAACCCGCGGGCCCGGTCGGCCCGCCTGCGCGTCGCCGAAAGATTACCCCATCATGAGGAAGCTGCCCAGAAGATTGCCGAGTAATTCGCCCAGCCTGGCGTGGGTGGGATTTGCCCTGCTCCTGCTTGCCGTTGGCGGCGGGCTGGCCGGGGTGTACACGCACCGGCAGAACCAGGAGACGGCCAAGAAGAACCAGATCGAGACGCTGAAGAGGGAAGTGGCGGTGCTGCAGCAGGAAATCGATGATACGCGGCGTCAACTGGCCGAGCGACTGACCTCGGTGCAGCTCAAGCTGGCGCAGAAGCAGCACGGCCGGTCCCTGCGGCCGATTGAGCCGGGGGCAAAAATCCTGGTTGAGGTCGGACCGGAGGATCGGGCGGTTCCCGGGGCGACGCCGGCTGTTGTGGTCCCGTCCGGGTCGGCGGCGCCGTCGGTGATGGCGGTGATGGGGCGTCCCTGACGGGTTCCGGTGTTTTTGACTTTTTGATTTATGGCAACCACTCCCCCGAATCCTTCTGAGGACCGGCTTGACAGCACGCTGCGGTGGCGGGCGGTCGGGCTGAGTCTGGGGATGGTGACGGTGTTCAGCCTGTTGGGGTGGCGGCTGGTGAACCTGCATTTGGGGCAGGGTGATCGGTTCCGGAAGGCGGTGCCGGAGACGCCCCCGCGTGAGGTGGTGGTGCCGGCGACGCGCGGGGCGATTCTCGACCGTGCCGGGGAGGTGCTGGTCACGGACCGGCGTTCCTTTGCGGTGGTGGTCGATCGCAACCGGCTGCGGGATTTGCGGCTGGCGCTGCGGATCATGGGAAAGGAGCTGGGGAAGAAAGAGGATGTGATTGACCGGTACTACCCGCGGGAGGAGATCCGGGAGTACAGTGTGCAGCGCTGTCTGCGGTTGCTGGCCCCGCGGCTGGGGCTGAGCGTGGATGCTTTGCGCGAGAAGGTCGGGAAGGCACCGCGGGGCGAAGTGGTGGTGGCCAAAGATCTGGACGAGAGGACGGCCGGTGCGTTGAAAGATCTGGTTAAAGAGCAGAGTTTGCCCGGGGTGGAGGTGCGTGACTCGATGCGTCGGCTGCCTCTGTTTCCGGATCTGGCGGTCCATGTGATCGGGTTCACCGATTCCGGAAACGTCGGGATGGCGGGAGTGGAGAAGAGTCTGGAGTCGGTGCTGCGCGGGGAGCCGGGGCGCCAGTGGTACGAACGCGAGCCGGACGGGGACGAGGTGTTGTCGGTGAGTCGTCCGGTCGAGCCGGCCCGGCCCGGGCGTTCGGTGCGCCTGACCCTGGATCTGGCGGTGCAGCGGCTGGTGGAGGCGGAGCTGGATGCGGTGGGGGATGCGAAGGATGAGGTGTATTATCCCCGGCTGGGGGCCAAGGGGGTCAGTGTGATCCTGATGGATCCGTCGACCCATGCGATCGTGGCGCTGGCGAACCGGCCGCATCATCGGCTCGATGCGCTCGGTCAGATCACGGCGAACCGGGCGGTTTCCGAGACGTACGAACCGGGATCGACCTTCAAGCTCGGGGCGTTTCTCGGGGCGTTGGACAGCCGGCTGGTCGGTCTGGCCACGCCGCTCCATCTGCATGGTGGCAGCTATGTCAAGGGACCGATCAAGATCACCGACAAGCCGGTGCTGCATGAGGCCACGGTGATGAGTGCTTTCGCCCAGTCGAGCAACATCGCGGCGTACAAGATAGCGGCGCAGCTGGGCGCGGCCCGATTTCATGGATACCTTGAGGCGCTCGGTTTCGGCCGGCGGACAGGCGTGGAGCTGCCCAACGAGGCGAGCGGGATGCTGAAGCCGCCGGCCCGGTGGGGGGCGCTTTCGCTCAGCAGTATTTCGAAAGGGTACGAGGTCACTGTGACGCCGCTGCAGCTGGTCAACGCGTATTGTGCGGTGGTGAATGACGGCGTGATGCGGCCGCCGCGGTTGATTGAGGCGGTGCTGGATGAGAACGACCGGGTGGTGGAGGAGCGGCCACTGTCCCCCGGAATCCGGATTTGTTCTCCGACGGCGGCGCGCCAGATACGCACGGCCATGCGGGAAGTGGTGAAGAAGGGAACGGCCACGAAAGCGGCCCTTCCGGGGTACCTGGTGGCCGGCAAAACCGGCACGGCGGAAAAGTGGGTCGCTTCGAAGAGAACGCACGACAAGACCAAGAATTTCGTGAGTTTTGTCGGCTATGTCGAGTCCGCCGCCGGCCCCGAGCTGGTGGGACTGGTGGTGATCGATGATCCCGCGGTGTCTTCCGAGCTTGAATTCGGCGGCCATCTGGCGGCTCCGCTGTTCCGGCGCATTGCCGGCAAAGTTCTGGCCTTGCGCGGGGTGCCGCCGAATCCCGAGTGGATGCCGACGCTGGCCGGCGAGCGCTGATCAACCGAATTGTTTTCCCAACTGCCTGAACGCCCTGTGACCCTGAACGACCTCATTGCCTCGGTGCGCGACCTGACCCTTTCCGGATCCGGGGAGGTGGAAGTGCGCGGGCTGGCGTACGATTCGCGGCGGGTCGGGCCCGGTTTTGTGTATTGCGCGTTGAAAGGGGGGCGGGCGGACGGGGCTGATTTTATTGACCAGGCGATTGCGGCCGGGGCGGTGGCGGTAGTGTCCGAGCGGGCGCCGGATCGCACCGGGGTTTCGTGGTTGCGGACGACCGATGCGCGGCGGGCGATGGCGGCGATGGCGGCGGCGTGGCAGGGGTGGCCGAGCCGGGGCCTGCGGGTGGCCGGGGTGACCGGAACCAATGGCAAGACGACGATCGCGTTTCTGTTGCATCACCTGATGGTGGCCTCGCGCGGGCGGGCCGGCCTGATCGGCACCGTGCTTTATGATGATGGTGTGTCGCAACGTCCGGCCAGCCATACCACGCCGGAGAGCGTTGATCTTCAGGAGTGGCTGTCGCGCATGGCGGCCAACGGCTGCGGGGGCGTGGCCATGGAAGTCAGCTCGCATGCGCTGGTCCAGCACCGCACTGACGGCATCGCCTTTGACGCTGCCATCTTCACGAACCTGACCCAGGACCATCTTGATTTTCATGGCACGATGGAGGCGTACTTCGAGGCCAAGGCGATGCTTTTCGACCGGCTGGCGGTGATGTTCATCTTCCTCCTCCCGGAACGTGGGCCATGGCGAGGGGCGGACTCGAACCGCCGACACCACGATTTTCAGTCGTGTGCTCTACCAACTGAGCTACCTCGCCCCGAGCTGAGTTGCCTGCCCGTCCCGGCAAGGCTAGCCACTGCCGCTCCATTCGCGCGGGCAGACGCGAGCGCTTCCAGGTCAGGCAGCCTTCCTGCGTGCCTTGCTGCCGCTGGAGAGCATTCCACTCATCAACTCCAGAGCACCCGCTTTGAACAGATGATCGTTCAGGTTCCCGCACTTGGGTGACTGCACGCAGGATGGGCATCCCCACTCACACGGACACTCCTCGATCAACCTGAACGCATCACCGACCAGCCGCTCGAACTGCACATAGCCGCGTTTGGTTATCCCGACTCCGCCGGGATGCCCGTCGTAGATGAAGATCGT
>JALRGF010000342.1 GCA_023253495.1 Verrucomicrobiales bacterium | reverse complement strand
AATTTCGGCACTGTCTTCAATGGAGTGAATCATTTTCTCATGCATACTGCGGCGATGGTTTATCTGCATTTGATGGCCCCGTGTTTTCCGCAGATCCGGGCGGCGCTGGCGGCCAACGATGTTTTTTCCGCCGGTCTCGGCCCGATGTGGTTTGCCAATACCGGGTCGTTCCTGTTTGCCGGCATGCCCTGGGAGAATGCCAACCCGGAGATCGCGAGCCATCCGTCGCTGGGCGGCGTCCGGGAGGAAAGTCCGCTGGGGCTGATGCTGACGGCCGGGCTCGGTCTGGTGCTGCTCGGTGCCGGGGTGGTGCGGGCGTGGGCTTCAACGACCGGCCGGCTGGTAGTCCTGACCCTTCCGCTGGCGGCATTTCTGGCCGTGGCGGCGACCCTGGTCGGGCGCAGTGTGTTGTTCAGCTGGTATGTCCTGTTTCTGCTGCCCGGGGTGCTGGTGCTGGGCGGGGTGGGGACGGCGGCGGCGGTGGCGTTCGCGCGGGCGCGAGGAGTGGGCGGGGCGACGACAGGTGCCCGCGGCCAGCGGATGTCATGGCGGCAGGTTGTGGGTTTTGTGGTACTCGGCGGGGGCGGAACGCCGACCGGGGCCCGCCGCCGGGGGCTGGCGGTCCTGCTGCTCCCGGGCGTGGCTTTCCTGTGCTGGCTTTCGCTGATCAGCGCACCGCTCCGGACGTACCGGACGCAGGGCAAACAGGCGCTTCGTGAGGTAGCGCGGTTTTTGCGCACGCCAGTGGACGGGGTGCTGCCGCTGGCGGTGCTGCACGCTTCCGAAGCCGGCAGCTACGACCCTTCGATCCCGGTGATCGGGGCAGACCCGGTGCAGCTCCGGGAATGGGTGGAACGCGCCGAGACCGAGGGGCGGCCGCTCCTGGTGGGCTTCGGGTACCGCCCGGTGGTCGCCGCTTCATCGCCCGCGTTTCTGCGGGCGATTGAGGAGTCGGGCGACTTCGAGAGGGTGGCGCATTTCCCGGGGCTGGAGGAGCCCCAGTTTGCCCATCACATATGGCGGCATCGGCCGCGGTCTGTTGGGAGGTGAGCTGGCTCGGAACGGAGAAGGGGCTCAGAACTTGATGACCACCCCGGCCTCAAGATTGTGGCCCTGCAGCGAATCCTCGTCGGTCTCCGACTGGATGTAGCGGTAGCCGAGGCTCAGGTCGGCATTCGGCCGCACCGAATAATTGAAGCCGCCAAACCCCTGGAAGCTGAAGTCCCAGCCGTCAACCGACAGGTCGTAGTCTTGTCCGCCGATGTCATCGACGTCGAGCTGCGACCACGCCAGACCGGCACCGGCACCGAGGGTGAACGAGAGGGCGTCGGAGAGGCGGAACTGGTAAGACGCATTAAAAAGCATCGGCAGAGTGGAGGCATCGGCGTCGAGACCGACCTCGCCGACGCGACGGCCGCGGTAGAGGACGGAAATTTCGTCGATCCCGGCACTGTAGTAGCCAAGGCTGCCGCCGAGGGCAAAGCCGTTGGTGAACTGATAGCCAAAGGGCACCGTCAGGCCCCAGCCGACATCGAAGGTGGCATCCAGGCCGATCGAGCCGAGACGCGTATCCGTGATGTAGCCGATGTCCTCCAGCCAGAGCGCGCTGCCGCGGATGCCGGCAAACCACCCGCCGGCGGCACCGGTGTCACCGTAAAGCGGGCTGCCGCCGGAGGCAGGCTGATTGTAGTAGCCGTCACCAGCCAGGGCGGAACCGGTGCCCAGCAGGGAGGCCATGGCGATTGTTGCGATTCGGGTGTTCATAGGAAGTGAAGGATGAGGAGATGGGGACAGGGAGCGGCGGCATGCCGGGCCCTTCAGGGGAGGAAATATCAAATTTTTATAAAATATCAAGAACTACTGAATAATTTTTACTCCCGCCCGTTCCCCGAGGCCGTGTTCAAGGAGTGGTCGCGCTGCTGACCGGCACGGCGTGTTCCAGGGTGGCGCGCCGCCGCGCGTCGCGCACGGCGGAGAAAGCGGCGAGCAGGACAAAGGCGGCGAAGAGCAGGAGGACTCGTTCGGGGGTGGCGCGTCGGGTGTTGGGGGAATGGTGGAACATGCGGGTGGCGGGCAGGCGGGCAGTGGGTGAGGATGAACAAAATGGGGCAGGTCGGAGGGGTGGGCGGCGGGGGATCCGTGGGAATTTTTTTTGAAAGAAGCGAGGTCTGAATTATTCACAAAAGCGAGTTGACAGCAGGGGTGAATCCCATTAGTTGCCGTTCCCCCGAATCCGGGAATTACTCATATTTTTTGAAGCCGTCATGAAGACATTTTCAGCCAAAGCCCAGCAGGTGGAGCGCAAGTGGTGGGTGATCGATGCCAAGGATCAAGTCCTTGGCAAGGTTGCCGAGCGGGCGGCGCGTGTGTTGCGTGGCAAGGACAAGGCGATTTTCACGCCGCATGTGGACACCGGTGATTTTGTGGTGGTGATCAATGCGGACAAGGTGGTGCTGACCGGCAAAAAGGAAACGGACAAGGAGTATCGTTCGTTCTCCGGCTATGTCGGCGGCCACCACACCCGGACCCCGAAGATGCTGCGCCAGTCGCATCCTGAACTGCTGGTGGAGAAGGCGGTCAAGGGGATGATTCCGCATACCCGTCTGGGTCGGGCCGTGTACCGCAAACTGAAGGTTTACAAGGGTGACAAACACCCGCACGAAGCCCAGGCTCCGCAGCCGCTCAGCCTGTAAACGGATTTTCCTTTTCCCTATCATGTCCACTGTTTCCGCCGCCACCGGACGTCGCAAGACGGCCACCGCCCGGGTTTCCCTGAAAGAAGGGACCGGTCAGATCACCATCAACGGCCGTTCGTTTGAGGAGTATTTCCCTCAGGTCAGCCATCAAAATCAGGTGCTGCTGCCGCTGCAGGCGACCGCGTCGGTTCAAAAATATGATGTGACCGCGCTGGTTTCCGGCGGCGGGTCGACCGGTCAGGTGGGCGCGGTGCGTCACGCCCTCGCTCGTGCGTTGCTGGCCACCGATGCTGAGCTGCGCAAGCCGTTGCGTGATGGCGGGCTGCTGACCCGCGACCCGCGGATGAAGGAGCGTAAAAAGCCCGGTCAGCCTGGTGCCCGCGCCCGCTTCCAGTTCTCGAAGCGTTGAGGCGCGGCGGCTGCCTTTCACCGGATTTCCGGAGGGTGGCCCTTCATGGTGTTTCTTTCAGCCGTCCGGGAGTTCCCGGGCGGCTTTTTTTGTGGGGTGACTTCGTGGTGACAGGAGGTGGCGTGTGGGAGCCGGGTGTTTCGGGGTCTCCGCTTCCGGAAAGGACTTGCCGGCGGGGAAGGGGAGTTGATTAAATGCGGGCATGATCAAGGAGCGTTCCGAGGTGGCGGCGGTCGGTGTCATGGTCCGGCTGGCGGTGGTTGCCGTGCTCGCCTGCGGAGCGGGTCGGGTCACGGCCGAGCCGGCCGGACTGGAGGTGGTGCCGTTGGAGGCGCGCCGGGGAGGGGAGGGGACGCTTTTTGAGTCGATGGATGCGGAACAGACCGGGGTGGGCTTTCAGCTGGAGTGGGGCGATCTGGACAAGTACCTGAAAGAGCTGATGCGCATGAACCCGGCGGGCGGCATCTGCACCGGGGATCTTGATGGGGATGGGTGGACGGATTTTTATGTGACCAGCCCGTCCGGCGGCGGCCGGTTGTACCGGAATCTGGGTGGATTCCGTTTCGAGGATGTCACGGCGGCGGCCGGCCTGGCGACGGATTTCTGGGGTACCGGGGCCTCGATGGTCGATGTCAACAACGACGGTCATCTCGACCTGTACGTCTGCTGCTACCGCCAGCCGAACAAGCTGTACCTCAATGACGGAAACGGCCGGTTCGCGGACCGGGCGGCGGAGTACGGTCTCGCCTTTTCCGGCGGGAGCATGACCATGGCGTGGGCCGATACGGACGCCGATGGCGACCTCGATGCCTATCTGGCGACCACTGGCACGCCGCCGCCGCCGGGCACGTCGTTCCGGGTCAACATGGTGCCGCGGCCGGGCGACGGCAAGGAGGTGCCGGTGGTGGTGCCGGAGCTGGAGGAGTATTGGCAGATTTTGATTCTGCCGGGCGACCGGGCGCGGCGGGTGGATGCCGCGCAGCACGACCGGGTTTTCCGCAATGACGGAGCGGCCTTCCGGGATGTGACGTCGGCCTCCGGCGTGCGCGGGCCGTACTTCACGCTTTCGGCGACGGCGTGGGACTATGATGCCGACAACCGGCCGGACTGGTATGTGGCGAATGATTTTACCGGGCCGGACCGTCTGCTGCGCAACCGCGGGGACGGGACCTTTGAAGACCGGATCGGGCAGGCGGTGCCGCATACGCCGTGGTTTTCGATGGGCAGTGACACCGGCGACCTGAACAACGATGGCATGATCGATCTGTTTGCCACCGACATGTCGGCGACGACGCATTACCGGGAGAAGGTGATGATGGGAAACATGGATGACATGGCGTGGTTCCTCGACTGGGCGGAGCCGCGGCAGTTCATGCGCAATGCCGTGTACCTCAACACCGGGACCGGACGCATGCTCCAGGTCGCCCAGATGCTCGGGGTGGCGAGCACTGACTGGACGTGGACCCCGCGGCTGGAGGACTACGACAACGACGGATGGACCGACCTGTTCATCACCAACGGAATTGTGCGGGACGCGATGCATTCGGACATGACCGACTATGCCGACAACGTGCTCAAGCCGGGCACGCCCGAATTCGTGAAATTCTGGAAGGAGCAACCGATGCGGAAGGAAAAGAACGCCGCCTTCCGGAATACGGGGAAGCTTAAATTTGAAAGTGCAGGTGCCGCGTGGGGGCTGGATCGCGAGGGGGTGAGCTTCGGGGCGGCCACTGCTGACTTCGACAACGACGGCGATCTCGATCTGGTGGTGAATAATGCCGATGTGCCGGTCGGGGTGTACCGCAACCGGTCGGTCGACGGTCACGTGGCGCGGGTGCGCCTGGTGGGCACGGCGAGCAACCGCTGGGGGCTGGGAGCAACGGTGCGGGTGCGGCTGCCGGACGGTCGGCGGCTGACGCGGTATGTCACGGCGACGCGCGGGTTTCTTTCGGCGAGCGAGCCGGTGGCGCATTTCGGTCTGGGGTCGGCGCGGATGATTGAGGAACTCAGTGTGGAGTGGCCGAGCGGGCGGCGGCAGACGTTCACGAAGCTGCCGGCGGACCGGTTGTTCCGGATCACGGAAAGCGCCGAGGCACCAGGCGGTCCCGTGGCGGCGGCTCCCGTGGCGGCGGCTCCGGCTCCGGTCTTTGCGCGCTCCGCCGAAATAGGCATCATCATCGCCGTCGCCATCGACATCCCCCCACGCCATCCCCGGGCCCTGCCGCGACTGACGGTTCGGCAGCAACGGCTCCCGCTGGAAATCGTCAAACGGCTGCTCGACATGCCGG
>JALRGF010000339.1 GCA_023253495.1 Verrucomicrobiales bacterium | reverse complement strand
GGCGCTGACCAGGGCGAGGGCCATGCCGATGCGCGACGGGCTGAGTCCTTTTTCCTCCTGGAGGAAGACGGAGAGCAACGGGGACAGGCTGCCCACGATGGCGTAGGACAGGAAGAACTGGATCTGAAGCGGGCGCATTGGCCCCGCCGGGGCGGGGGTGCAGAAATGGGGGTGCGGGTGGCGGCGGGGGAAGCGGGTGACCATTCAGTAAAGCGATTGAGGCCGGACTCAAGGGCCGGTGTGTTCACCGCTTGCCTTTTCGGGGGAAAAAGTCACCATGGCCGACGATGACGTCGGGAGGGCGCGTCCGGCCGCGGCCGGCACGCGCCTTGGCGCGCCCGCTGCCGACTGTTATCGCCCGCCCTGATTCAAACCCATCCATAATCCGACTCCGTCCATGTCCGCCGAGACCACCCCTGCTGCCACCCCCGCGCAGCCCGCATCCCTGCGCAACGCCGTTATCCGGTTCGCCGGCAATTCCCAGGATGGCATTCAGTCGATCGGCGGATTCCTCGCGCGGCTCGCCGGACGCACCGCCCAGGACGTGATGACGTATATGACGATTCCGTCGACAATTTCCGGCGGTCCGTCGATTTTCCAGGTGCACCTGGGTTCGGGCGAGGTCGTGCACGAGGGGGATGAGGCGGACGTGCTGGTGGCGTTTTACCAGCACAGCTATGACGGGCATTTCGGCGCGCTGCGGGAGGGCGGGATCTGTCTGTATGATTCCGGCGAGGTGAAGGAATTGCGGACCGGTCAGAAGCATGTGACGCACATCGGGGTGCCGATTGCCGCGGCCACCATCGAGGCCATCGGCGGGTCGGCGCGCGAGCGCGGCAAGAACCTCTTTGTGCTCGGTCTGGTTTGCGCGATGTTCGGCCTGGACAAGGAAAAACTCGTCGGGATCATCGCGCGGCAGTTCGGGAAGAAGGATGAGTCGGTGCTGCGCAATGCCATGCTGGCATTTGATGCGGGGTATGCTTATCAGGTCGGGGATCTGGAGAAATTCCAGTTTGCGCCGGGCGAGCAGGAAGGGGAGAAGCGGATCAGCACCGACGGCAACCAGATGCTGACGATGGGCCTGCTGGCCGGCGGCGTGCGCTACGGCGCGGCCTACCCGATCACCCCGTGGTCGCCGATCATGGAAACCCTGCGGAGCGAACTGCCGAAATACGGCGGCATCTTCGTGCAGGCCGAGGACGAGCTGGCCGCCGTGGCCATGGCCCTCGGGGCGTCGTTCGCCGGCCACCTCGCCATCACCGGCAGTTCCGGACCCGGGCTCTCCCTGAAAATGGAAGCGCTCAGCTACGCCAGCATGGCCGAACTGCCGCTGATCGTCGTCAACGTCCAGCGCGGCGGTCCCTCGACCGGCCTGCCGACCAGCGTTGAGCAGAGCGACCTGCTGCAGGCGATTTACGGCAGCCATGGCGACTGCCCGCGTCTGGTGCTGGCACCGCGCGACGTCGAGGATTGTTTTTACATTGCGCTGGAGGCGTGCCGTCTGACCCGCAAGTATTCCTGTCCGGTGATCATTCTGAGCGACCAGGCGATCAGCAGCCGGATCGAGGCGTTTCCCGAGCCGGACCTCGATGTCCATTGGATCGAGCCCGAACTCAACCTCGAGGACCCGGGCGAAGGATTCGCGCCCTACCCGCTCGGCCGGACCACCCGCCATGCGCCTCCGGGCACCAAGCTTTCCGGCGGCAAATACCCGGTCGTCACCGGCCTCGAACACGACGAATGGGGCCATCCCTCGGGCAACCCGAAAATGCACGCCGAGATGCAGCGCAAGCGGCGGCAGAAACTGCTTGATGCCGCGGCCGAATTTCCGCTTCCGGAAATCCACGGCGACCCGGCCGGCCGCGTCCTGCTCGTCGGCTGGGGCAGCACGTTCGGGCCGATCCGCGAGAGTGTGGACCGCCTGCGATCCGAGGGCCACAAGGCCGGCTGCGTGCACATGCGCCACCTGCACCCGCTCCCGCAACACATCGGTGATGTCTTCAAGAATTACGACAAGGTGGTGGTCGTCGAAATGAATGACGCCGGCGCCTACGGCTGCGGGCAGCTGGCCATGCTGCTGCGCGCCAAACTCGCTGACCCGCGCATCACCAGCCTGACCAAAACCGACGGCCTGGCGTTCCGCATCCGCGAGGTGGTCACCGGCGTGGAAAAAATCCTGTCCGAAGGCTGAAGCGGCGGGAGTCGCAGCCGCTTTCCCTGCCGCTTGCGGTCGGCCTCTCCTTCCGGCTTCGTCTCCTCCGGCAGCCGGTCCGGGTCAGGCGTCCTTGGCGCGGCGCGGGCGGGTCTTCGGGGCGTCGTTCAGGGAGGTTCCGGTCTTCCGTGTCGCGGGCTTCCCTGATTCGAAGAGCCGGGCCAGTTCCTTCGGCAGCGGCGAGGTGAGGCGAATCGATTTTCCGGTGGTCGGGTGGGTGAAGGTCAGGGCGACCGCGTGCAGGCCGAGCCGCCGGGCCGGGTTGGTGGTCGCGCCGTATTTTTCATCGCCGATGATCGGGTGACCGGCCTGGGCGAGGTGGACGCGGATCTGGTGGCGGCGGCCGGTGGCGAGGGTGAGTTCGACGAGGGTGCGGGTTTTCGAGCGGGAGAGGACGCGGAAATGGGTGATGGCGTGGCGGGTGAGTTCGCTCGGGCGCGGGGCGGTGTGCACCTTGTAGGGGTTGGATTCGTCGAGGTCGGACTCGAAGGTGCCGGTGTCCGGTTCGAGGCGTCCTTCGCAGACGGCTTCATAGCGCTTTTCAAATGAATCCCAGTGCGCCTGCAGGGCGGCTCGGGCCTCGTGGGTGCGGGCGAGGACCATCAGGCCGGAGGTTTCGCGGTCGAGGCGATGCACAATGAGCACACGATCGCCGCCCTGGTCGTGGCCGCGGCGGTAGTGGTCGTTGAGCAGGGCGCAGACGGTTTTTTCCGGTTCGGCGGGAGTGGCCATGCTGAGCAGGCCGGGCGGTTTGTCGATGACGACGACGGCCGGGTCTTCGTAGACGATTTTCAGGCCGCCGGGCAGTGCGGCCTTGGGGGCGGCGAAGCGGCCGGTGCGCAGCGCCACGGTGTCTCCCGGGGCGAGCGGGTGGTCGAACCGGGTGACGGCCCGGCCGTTGACCGTCACCGCCTGGAACTTGAGCCATTGTTTCATCTGCGTGCGTTTGATCTCCGGCCAGGTGGCAAAGAGGAACGGCAGCAGGGGAGCGGGCTCGGTGACGACGGCGGGCTTGAGCATGCGGGGTGGGATTTATTCCTCGTCCTTGCCGCTCTGGGCGGCCAGCGAGGCGACGACCGAAAAGTCCTCAAGGGTGGTGGTGTCGCCGCTGACCTTGCCGCCGGCGCAGATTTCCTTGAGCAGGCGGCGCATGATCTTGCCCGACCGGGTCTTCGGCAGGGCGGCGGTGAAACGGATGTCGTCGGGGCGGGCGATGGCCCCAATCTCCCGGGCGACGTGCCCCTTGAGCGCCTGGGCGAGGTCCGGGCTGGCGTGCTGGCCGGATTTCAAGGTGACAAAGGCGACGGGCGCCTGCCCCTTGAGTTCGTCCGGGCGGCCGACCACGGCGGCTTCGGCGACGGCCGGGTGGGCGACCAGGGCGCTTTCGATTTCGGCGGTGCCGAGGCGGTGGCCGGCCACGTTGAGCACGTCGTCGATGCGGCCGACGATCCAGAAATAGCCGTCCTTGTCGCGTCGGGCGCCGTCACCGGTGAAATAGAATCCGGGGATTTCGCTCCAGTAAGTTTTCTTATACCGCGCTTTGTCGCCGTAGATGGTGCGGAGCATGGACGGCCAGGGTCTGCGCACGACGAGCTTCCC
>JALRGF010000693.1 GCA_023253495.1 Verrucomicrobiales bacterium | reverse complement strand
CCACAACAGCACATGGGTGTCCAGCAAGAGCTTCATGGCGTCGCACTGGCAGGCCCGCGCAAGGGGTCCGTGTCGCTGCTGGGCTTGCCCGCGACCAGTTCCTCCCAGGCACCCTTCACCAGCGGCGCGGCCAGGATGAGCGCGCCCATCGCCGCGGTGATGTTGGTCACGCTCTCGCCCAGATGAAGTTCATGCGGAAACTCGGACCGCTCGAGGGAATCCTCAGCATGATGCCTGGCATGAAGGGGCTCAAGGACATGAAGGTCGATGACACCAAGATGAAGCGCACCGAGGCCATCGTTTTCTCCATGACCCCCGAGGAGCGCAAAAAACCCGACCTCATCAACTCCAGACGCCGCCAGCGCATCGCCAAAGGCTCCGGCACCCAGGTCAGCGACGTCAATCAGCTCCTCGACGGCGTCAATACCATGCGCAAAATGTTCAAGGGCAACTCGGGCATGGCCGGCATGATGAAAGCCATGATGAAAGGCGGTGGCCCGGGCGGCATGCCCGGCATGCCCGGCATGCCCGCGGGCATGGGCGGCAAAATGCCCAAGCTCCCGGGCTTCGGCGGCCTCGGTGGTGGAATGCCCGACCTCAAGGACCTCGAAGGCATGATGGGCAAAGGGGGCGACCCGGGCGGCCTGACCGGCGCCAGAAAACCGAAAAAATACCGCCGGTTTTAAGCTGTCACCGGCCGCGGCCAACCGCGCCGCCATGCCGCGGACTTCCGTCTCCTGTCTTCTCTTTCCCGTCCTCCGGCCTCCTGAACATGTTTTCCGCCCTCGCCGTTTACTGCGGCTCCAGCCCCGGCAACGACCCGCGCTACGCTGCGGTGGCGCGGGAGACCGGTCGCGTGCTGGCCGATCGCCGCATCCGCCTGGTCTATGGCGGGGGCGGCGTCGGTCTGATGGGAGCGGTAGCCAACGCGGTGCTGGCGGCCGGCGGCCAGGTCACCGGGGTCATCACCCGGTTCCTTGACACCCGCGAACTCAAACATCCGGACGTGCCGGACATGCGCGTGGTCGAAACCATGCACGAACGCAAGATGCTCATGGTCGATCTGTCCGACGGCTTCCTCGCCCTGCCCGGCGGCTTCGGCACCCTCGACGAACTTTTCGAAGTCCTCACCTGGAGCCAGCTCGGCATCCACCAGTGCCCGATCGGGCTGGTCAACACCGATGGTTATTTCGACGGCATCATCGCCTGTCTGGACGGCATGATCACCCGCGGATTCCTGCGCCAGCAGGACCGCGACCGCCTCATCGCCGCCCCGAGCATCGGCGAGCTGCTCCCGCTCATGGAAGCCTGGCAGCCACCGACCGATCTGAAATTCCATCTCGCCCGCAAGGCGGAGGAAATGTAGGAGGATGCGCCCTGCAGCGGCTCGCGGCGTGCCTCCCTGCCGGGAGCCACCCGCCCGCGGCCTCCTACGCCCCGATCAGCTCCGGCATCGGCAGCCAGCCGTTGACGAGGTAATGCGGACGCCCGGTGAGGTCAGGCACGGTGACCCGGTTGGGATCGATGCCGAGCTGGTGATAAAGCGTCGCGAAAACCTCGCCGAAATGCACGCCGCGATCCGCGATCTCGCCGCCAAGGCGGTCGGTGGCGCCGATGACCTGCCCGGTCTTCATGCCCCCGCCGGCCAGCAGCGCGCAGCCGACCTGCGGCCAGTGGTCGCGGCCGCCGTCCTGGTTGATCTGCGGGGTGCGTCCGAATTCACCCCAGGCCACCACCGCCACATCCTTGTCGAGCCCGCGTTCGTGCAGGTCCTCGACCAGCGCGCTGAACGCCTGGTCGAAAAGCGGCAGGTGCGTCAGCAACTCGCTGTGGTTGTGGCTGTGGAAATCCCAGCGGCCGAAATTGAGCGTCACACACCGCGCACCGGCCTCGACCAGCCGGCGGGCCATCAGAAAATGCTCGCAGTTGCGCGGCGCGCCGTCGCCATAGTTTTTCGGATCGCCTTTGCCATAGCGTTCGCGGACCCGCGCCGGCTCCTTGCTGAGGTCGAGCGCCTCCATGAGTTTGCTCGAAGTCAGGATATTGAACGCCGCCTGCTGAAAGGCATCGGAAGCCGCCACGTCGGCGCTGGAGTCGACCTGCCGCCGGTACCCGTCAAAGGCCGCCAGCAACGCCTTGCGGTCGGCCAGCCGCTCCAGACTGATCGACTGGAGCGTCAGGTCGTCCATGCCCGGGCCGTTGGGACGGAAGGCGGAATGGGTCGTGCCAAGAAATCCCGGGTGTCCCGGCGACCCGTACGGCGGATGCCCGGCTTTCGGCGCCAGCCCGATAAAGGCCGGCATGCCGGGATCCGTGCTGCCTTCGAGTCGCGAGAGCACGGCTCCCATCGACGGCCAGCCGCCCGGCGGCTGGTTGGCCACCGGGCGCCCGGTATAACAGATGAACGAATCATGGTCCCCGTTCGGCGAGCCGTACATCGTGCGGATCGGCACCAGCTTGTCCATGATCGCGGCACACCGGGGCATGTGCTCGGAAATCTGGATTCCGGGCACTTTCGTCCGGATCGGCCGGTGCGGCCCGCGGATCTCCATGGGCGCGTCCATCTTCAGGTCGAACATATCCTGGTGCGGCGGCGCCCCCACCAGATAAATCATGATCACCGCCTTGGGCGATTTCCCGATGCCCGCCGCAGCCTCGGCGCGCAGCAACTGCGGCAGCGAGAGCCCGCCCAGCGCCAGTCCGCCTACCCGGATGAAATCGCGCCGCGAAACACCATCACACAACCGCCCGCCAGGCTGTCCAAGGATCTTGAGCATAAAGTGGAAAGAAGTGGCTGTTCGGGTACGCAAACAGGATTTTCGGTCGCGCAGCTCCCCAACTTGGCAGGAACGCCCCCCTGCGGCAAGCCTTTGACCGCGGCCATCTCCCGTTTCACCCGGCGTCATTTTCCGTCATGCCGTCTACGGACTTCCCCCAAGGGCGCGTTGATTTGTTCTTCAAGTCGTGGAGGTTTCCGCGGGCCCGGATAATTGGCAGATCATCGAGGCTATTTGATGCCAGTTGTTCCCTGCCCACGCTTCCTCCCCCGGCACCGGCCACCGAAAGCAGATTCAGACCAGCGGATCGATCACGACCAATCCCGCCCGCTCCGCCAGTGCGGCCTGCCGCCGGTCCGTCGTCACCAGTCGCCCAAACCCCAGCACCCGCGCACTCGCCACGTGCAGGGTGTCGAGCGTCCGGCACCCGGTGACACCCGAGTCGCTCATCGCTCCGCGCGCCCCTCTTCCAGCAAGTCATCCGACGACGAGCCCCGCCAGCCGTCGGCCCACACTTCGGCCGCGCGCGTCATGAAATCAGGCCACTCCACGGCCGGCTCGTCCTCCGGCGGTACCAACCGCGCCACCAGCTTCTTCCGCCGCGTTATCCCCACCTCATGGCCCGCCGCCACCTCCCGCAGTACCCGCGATAAATTATGCTGCGCCTCCATGATCGAAAATGTCTTCATAACGCATAAAAATAGCGTATCAATTTTCCAGGGTCAACAGTCACCGGAAGGGTGCCAGAAGCGCCCTGGATCCAGAGAATTGCCGGCCAGGATTCCCCTGCAGGACAGGTACTCTGTAAGTCCCCGCAAGCCCCACCGCGGGACAGGTACCCTGTAAGCCCAGAATATATTCAAGTGAACATATTCTTATCT
>JALRGF010000624.1 GCA_023253495.1 Verrucomicrobiales bacterium | reverse complement strand
GGCTTCTGACCCATCCAGTGCCGCCACTTCCCAGGCGGCCTGGAGAAACTCTCGATTGGTCTCCAACAGGATCGAGGCGCGTGCCTGGACCTTTTGAGCCCCCACCTCAACAATGAGTGCATCCGGGGGCAACACACTCACCGGGGCCACCAAACCAGGGACCAACAGCGGTTGCAGCGATTCCATGCCTTCGGTGGGGATGCCTTCTGACACTTTGGCCAGGAGCTGGTCAAGTCCCGGATATTCACCCGCCAACTGGGAGGCACGTGCTCTCACATCAGCCGTGAGGAGCATTTCCCGCACCGGCTCAAAAACAACCTCTGTCAGCTCATCGGGCAGTGAACGTTGATCGGCGGCAGAAAAGTAGCTCAGGTGGTCAATTTCTGAACCAAAAAAGTCCAGGCGAACAGGGTGTTCTGCCAACGGGGGAAAGACATCGAGGATTCCACCGCGCACAGCGAACTCTCCGCGCCTGGGTCGGATCAAAACACACCAGCATCAGGTCGCGCCATTTCACCGCCAGCCCGGCCAGCACCACCCCGCTGATCACCAGCACCTGGACCAGCTCGCGGTCACCAATCGCCAGAATGTTCCCGAAAATGATGCTCTTGCGGTCGATCCCGCTCGGCGTCAGCGAAATGATCAGCAGGCCTGCCGCAAAAAATCCGGTGAATACCACCCCCATCACCGCATCCTCACGCAACCGGCTCTTCATCCGGATCACCGCCATCGCTCCAGCCGCCAGCAGCCCGGCCACCAGCGCGCCCGCCGCCAGCGGCCACCCGAACACCGCCGCCACCGCCACCCCCGGCACCACCGCGTGCGACAACGCATCGCCCAGCAGCGACCATCCTTTCAGGGTGACAAACCCCGACAGAAATCCGCAGACCGCCCCGATCAGCCCGCTGACCCAGATCGCCCGGACCATGTACTCGTACTGCAGCGGCGTCAGCAGATCGGCCATCATGGCTGCTTCGTACCCTCCCGGTGGCGCCGCTCCTCGATCAACTCCTCGCGCCCGGCCCGGTCTTTGTACTCAAGATGCCCGTCCTTGCCGAAGACCAGCGGCCGCTCGTCATCCGTCATGATTTTCACCGCCCGGCCGTCGTGCGACTGGATCGTCGAGTGCTCGAAATGAAACTGCCGCAGCACCCCGCCAAAGGCCGCCGTCAGATTGGCCTCGGTGAAAACCTCCGCCGTCGGCCCGCAGGCAAGCACCGTCCGGTTGATCAACACCACCCGGTCACAGAACTCCGGTACCGATCCGAGATTGTGCGTGCTGACCAGAATGATCGCCCCCTGCGCCCGCAACTCGCCCAGCACCCCGATGATCGCCTCCTCGGTCTGCACATCGACGCCGGTGAACGGCTCGTCAAGCAGCACCACCCGCCCGCCCTGCGCCAGCGCCCGCGCCAGAAACACCCGCTTCCTCTGCCCGCCCGACAACTCGCCGATCTGGCGCTCACGATACTCCCACATGGCCACCCGCCGCAGGCTGCGCTCGACCGCCTCGCGGTCGGCCGCGCCCGCGCGACGCAGGAAATTCATCGCCCCGTAGCGCCCCATCATCACCACGTCCGCCACACAGACGGGAAAATCCCAGTCGACCTCCTCCGCCTGCGGCACATAAGCCACCAGATGCCGCTTCAGCACCTCCCGCACCGGACGGCCGTTGATCTCAACCACCCCCGCCGTCGGCCGCACAAACCCCATCAGGCTCTTGAACAAAGTGCTTTTGCCCGAGCCGTTGGGACCGACCAGTCCGCAGATGGTGCCGCCGTCCAGCGTGAAACTGGCATCGCGCAGCGCCCCATGGCCATTGGGATAGACCACGGTGACCCCCCGCACCTCCAGGCGCAGGCCTCCGCTTTCATCATCCGGGGCCGCCGTCATCGCGGTTCACTCCCGAGAAATCCGCGCACCATCGTCTCCGCATTGTACTCAAGCAGTCTCAAATACGTCGGGGCCGGCCCGTCCGACGCCGTGAGCGAATCGACATACAGCACCCCGCCATACCGCGCCCCGGTTTCGCGGGCCACCTGCCGCGCCGGCTGGTCACTCACCGTACTCTCGGAAAACACCACCGGAATCCGGTGCGCCCGCACCCCGTCAATCACCGCCTGCACCTGCTGCGGCGTGCCCTGCGCATCGGCATTGACCGGCCACAGGTACAGCGGCCGCAAATCGTAATTCGCACACAGGTAGGCAAAGGCCCCTTCGCTCGTCACCAGCCACCGCTGCCCGTCCGGAACCGCCGCCAGCCGCGCCCGCACCGGCCCGTCCAACGCCCGGATCCTCGCCGTGTACGCCGCGGCATTGGCCGTGTAGACCGCTGCATTCGCCGGATCCAGCGCCACCAGCGCCTTCCGGATATTCTCGACGTAGAGGACCGCATTCGCCGGCGACATCCAGGCATGCGGGTTCGGTTTGCCGGCATACGGGCCGGACGTGATGGACAATGGCTCGACGCCCTCACTCACCACCACCCCGGGCACTCCGCGTATTTCCTCGAAAAATTTCTCGAACCACCGCTCCAGATTCAACCCGTTCCACAATACCAGATCCGCCGTCTGCGCCTTTACGATGTCCTGCGGGCTCGGCTCATACCCGTGCACCTCGGCCCCGGGACGGATCAGGCTCTCCACCACCGCCGCCTCCCCCGCGACCTCCCGCGCCATGTCCGCCAGAATCGTGAACGTCGTCACCACCCGCTTCTTCCCGCCCGCCGCACGCCCCGACACCCCTCCGCCACAGCCGGAACATCCGACCGCCCACACCGCCAGCAAAAAAAGCATCCGTCTCTTCATGCGATCCCGAACCTTTAGCCACCGGAGCCCGTTCGTCACCGAAGAACTGCCGGAACCCCCCGCCCCCATACCCATACCCTCCCCCGACCACCCTCAGGCCGCCCTCGCCATCACGCCCAGCCTCCGGCCCCGAATCCTCCCGCCATCCCCCCGGACCGGCAGTTGCCATCCTCCGC
>JALRGF010000559.1 GCA_023253495.1 Verrucomicrobiales bacterium | reverse complement strand
ACCGACGTGCTGGCCTGAGAAAGATGAACAAGGCGCCGGTGACGGCGCGTTGACCGGCGGTCCGGTTCCGGATCGTCCATGAACGCGCCTCCCGTGCCCCCGCTGCTCACATCCCTCTGGAACGAGACCCGCAAGGCTGCCGCCGGTCTGGTCTTCGCGCAAACCTGCGCGCTGTGCCACGCCGAGGGAGCCGGGCCGTCCGTGCCGGCACTCTGCGACGATTGCGTCCGCTCCCTCCCCCGCCTCGTGGACCCTTGCTGCCGTGTCTGCGGCGAATGGTTCGTCGGAAATATCCACGGGCCCTTCCGCTGCACCAACTGCGCCGACCGCCGTTTCGCCTTCGAGTTCGCCATCGCCCCGTTCCGCGCCCGCGCCGGCCTGCGCGACCTCATCCACCAGTTCAAATACCAGCGACAGCTCTGGCTCGCCGAATCACTTGGCCGCCTGCTCGCACAAGCCGTCTGCGGGCCTCACGCCGACCCGCGGCTGGCGGCCGACGACCGCTGGGTCCTGGTACCCGTTCCCCTGCACCCGCGGCGGCTGCGTGAACGCGAATTCAATCAGGCCCTGGAACTGGCCACCACCGCCAGCCGCCAAACCGGACTGCCGGTCGTCGATGCTCTGCGCCGCATCCGCTACACCACCGGCCAGGCGTCGCTGACCCGCCACGACCGCCTCGAGAACCTGCGGGACGCCTTCCGGATCCGACGGTCGTGGCCGTGGAGCCGCGGCGGCCTGTCCCGGGAGCTTGAGGGTCGCTGGGTCCTGCTCGTTGACGACGTCTTCACCACCGGCGCGACCATGGACGCGTGCGCCCGCATCATCCGCCGGAAGACCGGCGCGACCCGGATCGCCGCCCTCACCTTGGCCCGCGGATGAGCTTCACCGAAAAAGGTGGAGCGCACTCCCCAAAATAAATGACACCAGGGCACAAAAAAAACCCGGGGCGCTGACGCACCCCGGGTAAGTCATGCACCGGAGGAATCACCCAACCGGTTCTTAAAACAAGGTCATTCAGGACTTCTTGCCCACCCGGCGGCGGACCACCGTGAGCAAGCCGACCACCCCGGCAAAAACCACTGAACTGAGAGCGGGCTCAGGCACATCCCGGATGTCAAGATTGTCGAAAGCCAGGAAGTTATCACCGAATGCCGTGGCCTGCGGATCCAGTTCCCAGCCGGCGCCAAAGTGATCGAGGGTGCCGGTCGCGGCGCCGGGAAGAGCACCGGAAAAAGCCAGCACTTCAGACCCAGTGATGGTTGCGGAAAACCCGGAATCGGAGAACTCCAAGTCGAGGCCATATTCATTGTCGTAAAAAATATCCCAGCCGCTGGAAGTGCGGTTGTTCAGGGAGTCGTACCAAGCGACTTCGAGCTGGTCATCAAAGCCATCACTGGGTTCCAGAGCCAGCTTGAACTCGTCGCCAATATGGAAGAAGAAGGAGTCACGCCCGGGAAAATCCTCGGTGCTCGACTGGACGAAGAAATCGAGGGAGACCTGCGTCCCCGCCAAAGGCCGACCGACAGCCCGTGAAAGCTCGGCTGAGGACCCGGTAGGAACGTCGAAATATCCACCGATGGCGGCACCGTGATTGGAATTATCCGGCCACTCGACGAAGAAGGAGATATCCGCGGTCGGATCATCAATGACCCACCCGTTCTGGCCGGCCACGTCGGCCAGCTCGTTGTTGACTTCGTACTGCGGGGGTTCAAAGCCGGTCATGTAAGACACGGCCGAAAGTGTCTGAACCGACAGACAGGCGGCGAGGAGAAAAGGAGTAGCGCGCATGAATTGTAGATGTGTTGAAAATCTGGAAATGGCCGCACCAACGGGAGTGCACCGGTAGTCACTTGGTCTTCTTGACCGCGACTTTCGGTTTGGGCTTGGCAACAGCCTTGGGTTTGACCGTCTTGGACTTCGAAGTAGCAGTCAACACGACTTTGGGGAGTGAGACGGGGACAATTTTGAGCCCGGGAGCCTGGGCGTGCTTCGTTTTCGCGCCGGGAGGCGGATTGACCACCACTTTGCCCGGCGGGCGTCGCTTCACTGCTCCCGCCTCGGCGAGGGGAGCGGAAAGGAGGACCATGCAGGGCACGGCTACGCAGAGACAGAGTACGGAATTTTTCATGACGCCATATCTTTTACGAAAGTGCTCGGGGCGTCAACCATAAATTTAAAAAAGCTGGCCGGGGAGAGGCGCTTCAGCGCCCCCGGTGATTGTGGCCGGTGGGGGAGGGGTGTTGTCGGGCTGGCGGCTCACCACCCGAGCACCTGGGCGAAGATGAGCGGGGCGACAATGGTGGCGTCGCTTTCGATGACGAATTTGGGGCCTTTTTCGTCGAGTTTTCCCCAGGTGATCTTCTCGTTGGGCACGGCGCCCGAGTAGCTGCCGAAGCTGGTGGTGGAGTCGCTGATCTGGCAGAAATAGTCCCAGAGCGGGATGTTCCGGCGGCCGAGGTCCTGGTGGAGCATGGGCACGACGCAGATGGGGAAGTCGCCGGCGATGCCGCCGCCGATCTGGAAGAAGCCGAGTTTTGAGCGGCGGGTGAATTCGGTGTACCATTCGGCCAGCCGCATCATGTATTCGATCCCGCTGCGCATGGTGCGCGGGTCCTGCACATCGCCCTCGAGGCAGTGGGCGGCGAAGATGTTGCCGCAAGTGCTGTCTTCCCAGCCCGGCACGAAGAGCGGCAGGTCGCGCTCGGCGGCGGCGAGCAGCCAGGAGTTCTTCGGGTCGATCTCATAGTGCTTCTTGAGCACGCCGGAGTTGAGCAGCTGGTAGGCGAACTCATGGGGGAAGAACCGCTGGCCGTTTCTTTCCGCCTGGTGCCAGAGGTTGACGAGGTGTTTTTCGATGCGGCGGATGGCGGCGTCTTCGGGGATGCACGTGTCCGTGACGCGGTTGAGGTGTCGCTTGAGCAGTTTGACCTCGTCTTTCGGGGTGAGGTCGCGGTAGTTCGGAATCCGCTCGTACTGGGTGTGGGCCACCAGATTGTAGATGTCCTCCTCGAGGTTGGCCCCGGTGCAGCAAATGCCGTGGATTTTCCCCTGGCGGATCATTTCCGCGAGCGACAGGCCGAGTTCGGCGGTCGACATGGCACCGGCCAGGGTGACGAACATGCTGCCGCCTTTGGCGAGGTGCGCTTTGTAGGCCTCGGCGGCGTCGATGACCACTGCGGCATTGAAGTGGCGGTAGTGGTGGCGGACGAAATCGGAAACGGGCCCGCCGGCAGGGGTCGAGGCGGCGCGCGCCGGCTTGACCGTGCCGGCCGTCTTGGCCGTCTTGGCGGATGATTTTTTGGATGGTGGCTTGGCCATGGGGTCAGCGAGTCAAGGGTGATGGGAAATGGGCTGGATGCGCGCGGGGGAAGCCTGCGGTCGCCGCCGGCGGCCGGAGGTGACCGGTCTGCCAGCGGGGAGCCATCGCACAGGACCGGCCCGAACGCCAGACCAACGTGGATCGGCGGCATGGTCTCGTCGGCGGTGAAGATGTCCAGCAGATGCACTGTGGCCTCGGCCGCTGCGACGGGATCCTCGATCACGAACAGGAGCTCGTCGCCGAGA
>JALRGF010000495.1 GCA_023253495.1 Verrucomicrobiales bacterium | reverse complement strand
TACCGGCCGGGCCCCATGCAGTTCATCGGTGACTTCATCGACCGCAAAAAGGGACGCCAGAAGGTGGAATACCTGCACCCGCTCCTCGAAGAGGTCAGCCGCGAAACCTACGGCATTCTCGTCTATCAGGAACAGGTCCAGCAGGCGGCCAACCGCCTCGCCGGTTACAGCCTGGGGCAGGCCGACATGCTCCGCCGCGCCATGGGCAAGAAGGATGCGGAAAAAATGGCGAAGGAACGCGTCAGCTTCGTGGCCGGCTGCGTGGCCACCAACAACATCCCGGAGAAACGCGCCCACGAAATCTTCGACCTCCTCGAAAAGTTCGCCCAATACGGATTCAACAAGTCGCACTCCGCCGCCTACGGCCTGCTCACCTACCAGACGGCCTATCTCAAGGCCAACCACCCGGTGGAATTCATGTCCGCCGTGCTCAGCAATGAAATCAGCAACACGGACAAGATCGCCGTCTTCACGTCCGAGTGCGCCGCCCTGCGCATCCGCATCCTGCCGCCCGACGTCAACCGCAGCGGCCTCGTCTTCCAGCCGGAACGCACCAACGGCCGCCGCGCCATCCGCTACGGACTCGCCGCCATCAAAAATGTCGGTGAGGGCCCGATGCGGCTCGCTCTCGCCGAACGCGATACCGGCGGTCCGTTCAAATCACCGGAAGACTTCGCCACCCGTCTCGACGGGCGCTCATGCAACAAACGGGTCCTCGAAAGCCTGATCCGCGCCGGCGCCTTCGATTTCACCGGGGAGGAACGGGCCTCGATGTTCTCGCGCGTCGACACCATCATCGCCTCCGCGTCCAGCACCCAGAAAGACCGCGAGGCGGGGCAGGGGAGCCTGTTCGACATGATGGATCTCGCGGCCACCCCCCCGGCCCGCCCCGCCGGCGTCGAGCCGGAGGCCCCCATCGTCGACCCCTGGCCCCAGGAACAACTCCTGGCCGACGAAAAGGAACTGCTCGGGTTCTATGTCAGCGGCCACCCGCTGGAACCGTGGCGCGAGGTCATCGAGGGCGATGCGTTCTGCCGCCTCGGGCAGATCGAGGATCTGGAAATGGCCCGGCGGAACAAGGAAGGCCGGTGGGAGGGGCCGCGCTACAGTTTCGGCGTGCTCGTGCAGGACGTCGATCAACGCTTCAGCAAAACCAGCGGCAACCCGTTCGCCATCCTCCGCCTCGAGGACTTCTCCGGCAGCCTCGAAACCATGATCGTCGGTAAAAATTACGAACGTCTCCAGGGCGCCGGCCTGTTCCGCAAAGGCGCCGTCATCGAACTGGTCGCCCGCGTGGAACACGACGACCGCACCGACGCCCGCCGTCTCTCGGTTCTCGACATCAAAGCGCTTGCTCCGCCCAAGGCCGCCCGGACCGCCAACCGCAACGGCGCGACCACCGAGGGCAAAAACGGCCGCGCCCGCCGCTCCGCGGAGGACACCCCGCCGGTCGTCGAACTCCATATCGGCGAGGAGAGCACCCTCGACGACCTCCGCCACCTCAAACAATACATCGCCGGCCACCCCGGACCCACCCCGTTCCTGCTCGTCTGCCACCACCGCCAGCACGAGGTCCGGCTTCAGCCGGCAACCGCATGCGGTATCGACTTCACGCCCGCCGCCCGCCGGGACCTCGAACCCTGGTTGCGCCGTCTCTGATCAGGACATTCTTCAATGTTCCCACGCAGCGCCCTCAAATGAGGGCCCCGTCACGAAGTCCCGAGGGTGACCCCTTTGTGGCCAAGCTGACGGACCGTGCGGTTAAGCTGCTCGAACTCCAGCGGTTTTTGGATGACCGTCACCGAGCCATGAGCCAGAATCCGGCTCAGCACTTCGCTGTCCGGATACCCCGTGATAATCACGATCGGCACCTCGGGATGTGTCGCTTTCAAGGCTTTGTAGACCTCGTCGCCCGGCATGTCCGGCAGCTTCAGATCAAGAAAAACCAGATCAAACGACTGCTTCTCAGCACATTGCAGCGCTTCCTGCCCGCTCCCGACCACAATCCGCCCGAACCCCGCCTTCTTCAGGAATTGTTTGAACAGCTGTTGAAGCGCCGGATCATCGTCCACCACCAGCACCGTCGGCTGACCCGTACTTTCATTGCGCAACACATCACGGTCCAGAAGGCTGCGCTTGATCCGCCACCGGCCGCCAATCTGAATGGCCGGCAGCTGCCCGCGCTGCACCAGATAATAAACCGTCGGCAAGGGAATCCGCAGGTACTCCGCAGTTTCCTTGACAGTCATGAGTTCTGGCAATTCCCCGGTGGCCATATGAGTAAAAACAGAAATTGGAAAAAGGATCAAAGATTCGCAAAAATGCGCTTGATTTCCGAAATCTGCACGCAACCACGCGAATCAACAACCGAAATTTCCGTAATTTTAATTCAGTGCCATGGTTTTCTAACCTGACCTGATCAACTGAAACTGCCAAAATGACGGCACCCGGTCCACAGAGTACCTGTCCCGGAGTTGCGGGTGGCGGTGAGCACAGAGTACCTGTCCCGGCGTGGCTGGTTGGCGGTGGATTTCCGGTGGGCTGCTGACTCGGGCGTGGACAGGGGGAGTGGGGCTGGTGTAAGGGACAGGGAGCCTGGGAGGGCGGAGTGTCTTGATGAACCAGCCAAGGGGAGCCGCGGAAGTGTATATTCGGGGTCTTGGGGTTTCCCCCGGGCTGGCGGTGGGTCGTGTTTATTTTCACCGGGAGATGCTGGTGGAGCCGGAGCTGGAGCGGGTGGGGCCGGAGCAGGCGGATGCGGAGTGGGAGCGTTTTGAACAGGCGTTGGAGCGGACGAAGGACCAGTTGCAGGGCTTGCTGGACCGGGCGGCGGATGATGTGGGGGCGGAGCAGGCGGGTATTTTTGAGGCGCATCTGTTGATGGCGGAGGATCCGGCGTTGCTGGCGGAGGTGGAGAAGGGGGTGCGGGGCGAGCATTTGCGGGCGGAAGGGGCGTTTTACCGGGTGATGGAGCGCTACATGGTGGCGATGAGGAAGTTTGATGACGCGTATCTGCGCGACCGGGTGATGGATCTCGACGACGTGACGCGGCGCATTCTCGCCAATCTCCGTGGGGAGGAGCGGAGTGGCGGAGCGGGATTTGATCATGTGCTGCTGGCGCGGGACCTGGCTCCTTCGGAGACGATGGAAATGGACCGGGCGCGGGTGCTTGGGTTTGCGACTGAGGCGGGCAGTCCGACCTCGCACACGGCGATTCTGGCACGATCACTGGGGATTCCGGCGGTGGTCGGGCTGCATGATGTGCACAGCCATGTGCGTCCGGGCGACACGGTGCTTCTGGATGGCGCGGAGGGGGTGTTGATTGTCAATCCGACGCGTGAGACGGTGATTACTTATGAGTCGGCGCGGCGGCGGCGGGCGCGGGTGGATGGGCAGCTGCACGCCTTGCGCGAGGGGGAGGCGGTGACGCGGGACGGCCGGCGGGTGCTGGTGGCGGCGAACATTGAGCTGGCTGATGAAATCGGCAGTGTCATGGCCCAGGGGGCGGAGGGGGTCGGGTTGTACCGGACGGAATTTCTGTTTCTGCACCATGGGGAGGAGCCGGGCGAAGAGGCCCAGGCGGAGAACTATGCGGCGGCGGCGCGCGGGGCGGGCGAGCACGGGGTCATTATCAGGACGCTGGATATCGGCGGTGACAAGCTGCCGGCGGGCGGGGAGTGGCAGAGCGAGGGAAATCCGTTTCTCGGCTGGCGCGGGATCCGGCGGTCGCTTCAGCAGACGGATTTGTTCCGCACGCAGCTGCGGGCGATCCTGCGGGCCAGCGCGCATGGCCGGGTGCGGGTGATGTATCCGCTGGTTTCGGGGGTTGAGCAGGTGCGTCAGGCTAATGCGCTGCTGGCCGGCTGCATGGAGGAGCTGGCTGCGGAAGGGATTCCCTTTGATGCGTCGATCGGCCGCGGGGCGATGATTGAGGTGCCGAGTGCGGCGGTGATTGCCGACCTGCTGGCCGGTGAGGTTGATTTTTTCAGTGTGGGCACCAACGACCTGATCCAGTACTCGATTGCGGTGGACCGGGTCAACGAGCGGGTGGCCGACCTGTATCAGCCGTGCCATCCCGCCATCATCCGGCTGCTGCGCAATGTGGTGGAGGCGGCGGAAGCGTCCGGTCTCTGGGTGGGCGTTTGCGGGGAAATGGCTGGCGATATTGCGCTGACCCCGTTGCTGGTCGGGTTGGGATTCACCGAGCTGAGTGTGGGGGCGAGCCAGATTCCGCGGGTCAAGCATGCGATCCGCACGCTTGATGCCGGGGAATGCCGCGAGCTGGTGCGGCGGGCGCTCGGGCTGCGCCATCACCAGGAGATCTTTGCGCGCAGCCGCCAGATGGCGCGCTCGTATTACGCCGAGCTGCTGGAGTAAGCGGGCCCGCTCATTTGGTCCACGCCGGCTCGCTGAGGCGCCCGAAGTTTTCGACCAGGGTGCGGCGGTGGCCAGTGTCGAGGTTCAGGGTGACAAGCCGGTCGCCGGTGGAGAAGAGGATGTGGCGGCTGTCGGCGCCCCAGCATGGGTCCTGGCCGGGGCCGATGAGGCGGGCGCGGGCGGCGCCGCGTTCCCGGACGGCCAGCCAGAGCTGGTTGCGGTGACGGGTGACGAAGACGAGGCGGGCGCCGTCGGGTGACCAGTCGGGCGAAAAGGCGCTGGTGACGCCGAGGGCGAGCCGCCGGGACCGCTGACCGGCGCGGGTTTCCCGCAGCTGGGGTCCAGTGCCATCGCCTTCGTCGCAGGCGAAGATGACGCGGTGGCCGTCTGGCGACCAGGCCGGGGAAGAAGTGAGCCAGCCGGGGCGGGACAGGAGACGGCGGTTGGAGCCGTCCAGATCCATGACCACGATGGAGGGCCAGCCGTGTTCGGACATGCTGAGAGCGAGTCTTCGTCCATCGGGGGAGAGGGCGGCGCCGTGGTTGCCTCCGCCGGCGGCCACCAGCTGGCGACGGGATCCGCCCATCAGGTCGAGGGCGAAGACCTCGGCGCGGACGCCGCGGTGGCTGGTATAGATGAGCAGTGAACCGGTGCGGTCGATCGAAGGATGGGCGGCGAGAGCGCCGTCGTAGGTCACCCGTCGCCGCTCCCGGCCGTCCGCCTCGCAGACGTAGATTTCCGGACGCCCGGTGGCATCGGATACAAAGGCCAGGCGGCTGGTGGCGATGCCCGGCTGACCGGTCAGGGCGAACACGATATCGTCGGCGAGCTCGTGAGCACCGCGCCGCAGGTCGGGTCCGTCATAGATGTTTCCGAGCAGTTCGGTGCCGCGGGGGTCGGTCAGGCGGCCTTCCAGCCGGCTGCCGGTCACGGTGCCGCCGACGACGAGGGCGCCGTCCGGGTTGTCGGTGAGGAGAAAAGCTCCGGATGCCCGCAGGTCCGCCTCGACGAGAGCGGCGATGCTGGCGCCGGTGCTGCCGGTCAGCGGCTCGACCCGGAGGCGGATCGGCGCGGAGGCCGCATCGTCGGCGAGCGCCCCGGCGGCGCCGAGCAGCCAGGCGGCCGCCACGGCCGCGAGGTGCCGCGGGTGTGGGGTGGCGGGATGGCGCGATGTGGAGTTCACTGATTGGCGGCTGACTTGCGGGCATTGCCGACCGCGGGGCCGTCGCGCAGGAACCATTGTTCGTGGAGCACCTCGTGAATGGTGACTTGTTTCGGGTCGCTGCCTTCCCGGAGATAGGCGATGGCGAGGATGAGCGGCCGTCTGGTGGCCTGAATGAGTTCCCATTTCGGCTCACCGCTCGGGGTCCGTGTCTCCTGGTATCCGAGCATCTGCATCAGCCGGCCGCCTTCCGGGGTGCCGCGTTCGACGTATCCGTAGAGGGTGAAGTCAGGATTGCCCGGATAGCTGAGGTCGACGGCGCACCACTTGGATTCGTCCGAGTAGGGTCCGTTGTAATAATCTCCGGGGGCGGCCTCCACCCGAAACGGCTGGGGGCTGGTCGGTTTGCCCTTGATGAATTCTTCGACGGTCATCGCCTGCCATCCCACGGCGGTTTCCCAGTCGACCTTCAGGCCGTCGGAGGGCGACGATTCGACCGCGTACAATTTGTACTTGCCGTCGGGTTCGGTGAGCATGGTCACGACGATGAACTTGATGCCGTCGATGTGCAGGAACTTGGTCAGGGACTCTGCTTGCTCATCGCGGCTGGCGCGGATCGACTTGTCCGGGCGGCCCTTGTACCAGAGGTCCATGAGCGGTTTGACCTTTTCCGGGAAGCGGACCAGCGGCAGTTTTTCCTCGACGGTGTCGGCCTCGAGAAACTGCCGCACCACTTCGGCGGCGGCGGCGCCCTCGTCCATGGTCGGGTAGAAGGGCTCGGGAAAGGCTTCTTTTTCGACGACCTGTTCGATGACCGGCGGCTTGCTTCGGGCCAGGTACCAGCCGGCCACGGCCGCGCCGACGAGCACGAAGAGCCCGAGCGTGATGAGGCTGAGGGAACCGACGCGGGAGAGGACGCCCCAGCTTTTTTCGACGAAGGCGGGCAGGCGTCGGCGGGTGGTTCTTCGGCGATGTTCGATCACCGAGCCGTCTTCGCGGACCTCCTGCTTGACGGTGGCTGAGCTGGTATCCTCCAAGGCATCGGCGGCCGGGTTTCCGGCCCCGCCCTCGTCGGAATGGTCGGCTTCCCATTCCGGGGTGTCGATCCCCGGCCGCGGGTTGCGGGAGCGTCGTTTGCGTTTGCGCACCCGGATGCCCTCGTCCGGGATGGCCAGCGCGGGATCCCCGGTGCTGCGGAACGCGGCATTGCTGAGACGGTCGACCGCGAGGCCGGCGGAGGGGACCGGGAAGCTGTCGCCGCCGGTGGTGCCGGGCGCGGCCACCTCCTGCTGGCAGGAGGGGCATAGGAACCGGTGGCCGGTCTGTCCGGCGCGGATCTTCAGCGGGTTTTCGCAGTGCGGGCAGGCAAACACCAACCAGTCCGCGGCGGCGGCATTCGGGGGCTCTGAGGAGTCAGTCATGGCGAGGCTCGGGGATGATCCGGTCGGGCGGCGCCGGGACGCCCGGGAATTTTTTCCAGCGGCGCCCAGCATGCGTTGCGAAGGCGCGACTGTCCAGAAGTGTCGCGTTTCGAGAAGTATCAGGAAGTGTCGCGTGTCCGCCGCCCCTCTTCACGCCCGGGGTCGGCGCCCGGCCACTCAATGACTGATGAGGAGGTCCAGCGGGGCCCGGCGGGACTCGCGTTCGGTCCA
>JALRGF010000355.1 GCA_023253495.1 Verrucomicrobiales bacterium | reverse complement strand
GGCTTCATCGTGGTGGCGGTGGTTTTCCGGCCGCGGCATGCCGCCGGAAGCGCGGTGGCCTGACTGCGGGGGGTGTGATTATCCGAAGAGAGCGCGGAGCCAGGCGCTGAGGGCGATACGGCGGATGCGGTGTCGGGGGACTTTGACGGGTACGGCCATGGCGGCGGGGCCGGCGGCGACGATGAGGGTGAGGGTTTCCTCGGCGAGACGGAGGGGGAGCCATTTGACGAACCGGCTGCGCACGCCGCGGATGCCTTTGGTGTAGAGCCGTCCTTGTTCGAGGTGGTCGCGGCAGCGGGCGATCCACGGCTGGGCGGCGGCCCATTTTTCTTCGGGGCGGGCGGTGGCGTCGACGCCGGGCAGGTAACTGCGTCCGATGGCGGCGTCCTTGGAGACGTCGCGGAGGACGTTGATGAGCTGAAGTCCTTTGCCGAAGCGGATGCCGCGGTCGATCAGTTCCTCGAGGGGTGCCTTGGCGAACGACGGCATTTTGAGCGCGCTGAGACGGGTCCAGAACTCGCCGACGCAGCCGGCGACCTGGAAGGTGTAGAGGTCGAGTTCCTCGTTGGTGGTGATGCGGGTGCGGGTGACGTCGGCGGTCTGGCCGCTGATGATGGTTTCGAGCGCCTGGCGGACGAGGGCGCGTTCGACCTCCGGCACGGCCCAGTACCAGGCGAGGATTTCGGCGAGGCGGTGCAGGAGGGTGGCTTCTCCGGGCGAGAGCCCGTGGGCGTCGTTTTCCACCACGGCGAGCCCGCAGTCGATCAGGCGCAGCCCGCCCTCCTCGCTGCCGAGCGCGGCGCGGGTTGCCTCGAGGGCTTCGAGCCGGCGTTCCACGCTCAGGGCGCCGCTGTCGGCGAAAGTATCGGCGGCGCGGGCCAGCAGGTAGGCGAGCGAGAGGGTGCCGCGCACCGGCGGCGGCAGGGCGCGCAGGCTGAGGTAGAACGATCGTGAGACATCGCGCAGCAGTCCGCGCGCGTGGTGTTCCATCCATGGCAAGTCGACCGGCATCGGGGGCATGGTGGCCGAAAGCGGCGCCGGCAACAGGTGAATTTGCGGAAGCGGGTGGTGTGTGCGGGGACTTGAATCCGGGGCCGGGCGGCGCGAGGAAGGCGGATCGCGGGCGTGGTGACGCCGGTTGTGCGTCCGCGGCGCGTCCCATGCACCTGTACGTCCACGTCCCCTTCTGTCATCGCATCTGTCCGTACTGCAGCTTTCACAAGCACACGCCGGGCGGTCATGATCTGCGGGAATTTTTCCGTGCGGTGGTGGCGGAGGCGCGGGCGGCGGCGCGGCAGGTTCCGGTGGTGCCGCGCACGGTGTATTTCGGCGGCGGCACGCCCACGCTGCCGGGGCGGGTGGTGCTGGAGGAATTTCTGGACGAGCTGCGCACGGTTTTTGATTTTTCCGAGGTTGCGGAGTGGACGGTGGAAGCGAACCCCCGGACGTTTGACCGGGAAAAAGTCAGGATGCTGCTCGACCGCGGGGTGACGCGGGTGAGCCTCGGGGTGCAGGCGTGGGACGCGGGCACGCTGGCGGTGCTCGGGCGCGACCATGCGCCGGACGAGGCGCGGGCGGCGTACCGGGTGCTGCGGGAGGCCGGGGTGCCGTCGGTGAATATCGACCTGATGTTTTCGATTCCGGGGCAGAGCCTGGAGACGTGGGAGGCGACGGTGGCGGAGACGATCGCGCTCGGTCCGGACCATGTGTCGGCGTACAACCTGAACTACGAGGAGGACACGGAGTTCTTCGACCGGCTGACGCGGGGCGAGTTCCGGGCGGATGAGGAGAATGACGCGTCGTTTTTCCTGCGGGCCGATGCGCTGTTCACGGCGGCCGGTTTCGAGCATTACGAGGTGTCGAACTATGCGCGGCCCGGCCATCATTCGGTGCACAACCAGGCGTACTGGGATGGGGCGGACTATCTCGGGCTCGGCCCCGGGGCGTTTTCCACGGTGGCGGGGCGGCGCTGGAAAAATGTGGCGGACACGCGGAGCTACGTGCGGCTGGCGCTGGCGGGCGGGCGGCTCGAGCGGGAAGTCGAGTCCTTGACCCCGGACGACCTGCGGCGCGAGCGGATCGCCCTGTTGCTGCGCACGTCGGCCGGGGTGCCGGTGAGCGTGTTGGGGGCCTCGGGGGAGGCGAAAGTGGCGGGACTGGTCGGGGCCGGTCTGGCGCAGGCACCGGCGGACGGGCGCCTGCGGTTGACGCCGGCCGGGCGCCTGGTGGCGGACAGTGTGGCGGTGGAATTGTGGTGAGGCGGGGGGACTGAGGCTTTGCGCCGCGGGGCGGCCCGGTGCATGATCGGCTTCCCCTTTCCGTCAAGTCTTGTGATGCAACCGTTTCTTCTCGCGATTTTTCTGCTCGGCTACGGGCTTCTGGCCACGCTCGGGGCGTGGACCCAGCTGGCGTTCCAATGGCCGGCGTATCTGGTGGTGGCGGTGGGCGGGGTGCTGGCGCTGGGTCGGTGGCGCAAGGGATTCCGGTTTTCGCCGGGCTCGTTGTGCCTGCTCTCGACGCTGCTCTTCGCGGTGTATCTTGCCGCGCGGGCGTGGTTTTCGCCGGTCGAGTATCTGGCGCGGCAGGACCTGCTGCCGCTGTCGGCGTGTCTGGTCGGTTACACCCTGTTCGCGCTGCACGTCGAGCACCCGCGGTACCGTCGCTGGTTCGTGGTAGCGCTGGGGGTGCTCATCCTGGTCAACTTCGGCATCGGCGTCTACCAGGCGCAGTACGACCGCACCTGGTCGCCGTATCACTGGCTGGGGTATGCACGCACCAAGGGGCCGGCGAATGCCGGCGGTTTTTTTCACAGTGAGAACCATCTGGCGGGATTCCTCGAGGGCAGCCTGTATTTTCTGCCGGCGTTTGCGTTGTTTGCGCGGATCAAGCTGGTCTGGAGGATGGTGGCGTTGTTTGCGCTGATGCTCGGGCTGGTGGTGCTGGCGCTGACGTATTCGCGGGCCGGTCTGGCCAGTGCCGGAGTCGGGCTGGCGGCCTTCGGGGTGCTGAGCCTGTGGCTTTTCGGCAAGTTTCTCGGGCCGCAGTTCTGGAAATATCTGGTGGCTTTCGGCACGCTCTTCGCGCTGCTGGGCGCCTTTCTGATTTTCCTGTGCCGGGATTTTCTGAGCGAGTCGTACCGCACGAGTGGCGGGGTGTTCGGGGACGGGCAGTTCCGGCTGGCCTATACCCAGCTGGCGCTTGACCAATGGCGGACCGCGCCGGTCTGGGGCACCGGGGCGCGCACCTACGGCATCTATGCGCGCGAATTCACGAGTGACGACGATTCGTGGACCGGGGCTCAGGCGATGGACCCGGACATTGCACACAACGATTATGCGCAGTTGCTCGGTGATTACGGGGCGGTGGGATTCGGACTCGGGATGTTTCTGCTGCTGGCCCACCTCGGCAACGGCCTGCGGTTTCTGCAGTGGTACCGGAATGTCCGGTACGAGCGGACCGGTGACCTGTTCAGCAACAGCCTGGCGCTGGCGCTGGGCTCGGTCTCGGCGCTCTTCGCGTACATGGCCCATACCGCGATCGACTTCAACCTGCACATCCCGGCCAACGCCCTGCTGGTGGCGGCCCTTTTCGGGTTGCTGGCGAATCCCGGGTTCGAGACTGACGGCCGCCGCCGCTGGCGCCTGCCCGGGTTGAAGAGCGCGCTGACACTGGCGGCGGCGGTCGGGGCCGGCTGGACGCTCTGGCTCGGATGGCGGGCCGCTCCGGCTGAATTGGCCTATCAGCAGGGCGTGGGCCGCGCGCATGTCGGTGATTTTCTCGGGGCCCTGACGCCGCATCGCCGGGCCGCTGAACTGGATCCGGCGCACTTTCCCAACCGCATGGCCTTCGGGACCGCCTACGTCGGGCTGGCCGGCGAGGAGGAAATTCCGGCCCTCGCCGCGTTGTGGCGCCTCAAGGCCGTGGAGCAATTCCGCGCCGCCATCGCTCTTGACCCCCGGGACGCCCTGGCCCACGTGAACCTCGCCGAACAGCTCAGCCTTGCCGGGCCGGAGCGCGCCGCCGAAGCGGAAATCCATTATCTTGAAGCGATGCGGCGGGCCCCCGCCCTGATCGTGATCCGCGGCCGCTACGGGTTCCACCTCCTCCGCCATGGCCAGGCGGACAAGGCGGCCGACGTCTGGGAGGAAATTGTCGACCGGAAATGGTACGACGCCGACGCCGGGGTCGCGCGTTCCCTGCTCGGGAAAATCAGGGAGGCGCAGAAGCCGGCGGTTCCCGCGCCTGCGCCCGCGCCCGTGCCGACGCCCGTACCGACGCCTGATCCGCCCCAAGCGACGGTTCCCCCGGCCGAAGCGGTCGAACCGCCAGCCGCGAATCCGCCACCAGCCGCGCCTCCGGTTCCGGACAGTCCGTCGCCGGGGCGACCGGAGGGCGGACTGCTGTCGTTGCCGGATCCGCGGTAGTCGGTGCGCTGATGCGCCCTCTGCGGTGGACGCGCAGGCTCGGCGCGATAGGATCTTGTGGCATGAAAGCTCGCAATTTTTCCGGAGCGGCGACGGGTCTGGCCGCCTCGCTTTTTCTGCTGACGTTGCTGGCGCCGGGAGTGCTGGCGGCGAAAGAGCTGGAGGGGGTGTATCAGCCGACAGCCGGCCCCTGTCCGACGGTGGAGGAGCAGATCGCGCTGGCCACGGTGGCGCCGGGTTATGCGTTGCGGTGTTTTGCGAGCGAGCCGATGGTGATCAACCCGGTGGCGATGACCTGGGATGCGCGCGGGCGGCTGTGGGTGGTGGAATTGTACGAGTATCCGTCGGGCTCGAAAAATCCCAACGAGTACAGCAAAATGGGGACCGACGAGGCTTTTCGTCCGGTGGTGAAAACCGACGCCACCTCGCCGCGCGACCGGGTGGTGGTGCTGGAGGATACGGACAACGACGGGGCCGCTGACAAGCGGACCGTCTTTGTGGATGGCCTGAACCTGGCCACCGGCATCCTCTGCGGGCACGGTGGCGTGTTTGTCGGGCAGGCGCCGAACCTGTTTTTCTTTCGCGACACCGATGGGGACGACCGTGCGGACGAGTACAAGACGGTGTTGACCGGATTCGGTCTGGAGGACCGGCATGAGCTGCTGAACAGCTTCACCTGGGGGCCGGACGGATTGATGTATTTCACCCATGGGGTGTTCACGCACAGCAAGGTGCGGCGGCCCGGCGAGCCGGCTGACCGCGGGTTCACGCTCAACGCGGGCATTTACCGAGTGGCCTTCGGCAGGAATTCTGGTGAAGCCACGGAGGGCGCGGCTCCCACCGTCCTCCGCCACGAGGTGTTTTCCGACGGCACGAGCAACCCATGGGGCTGCGACTACGACGCCGACGGCAACTGGTTTGTCGAAGCGTGTGTGATCGACCACCTTTTCCACATGGCGCCTGGCGGCTTGTACACGCGGCAGGGCGGCGCCCCGGAAAACCCGTATGCCTACGAACTGCTGCCGAGCATCGTGCCGAAGGACCACCCGCGCCATTTCCGCGCCGCCTACGCCGGCATCCAGGTCTATCAGGGCGGCACCTATCCCGAGGATACGCACGGCCACCTGTTCTTCGGCAACATCCACGACAATGCGATCCACGAGGAGCGGGTGGAGCCGGTCGGCGCCGCCTTCAAGGCGCACATCGTCCGCGATTTCCTGCGGGCCAACAACGGGTGGTTCCGTCCGGTGAGCGTCCAGACCGGGCCCGACGGATTCCTTTGGGTCATGGACTGGAGCGACAAATACCCGTGTTACCAGAACGCCCAGGCGAATCCGGAAGGCGTCGACCGCGAAAAAGGACGGATCTGGCGGGTGGTCGTCGACGGCCGGGACCGCGGCTCGCGGCCGGAAAAGGTCATGGATCTGGCGGCGCTACCGCCGGCCGCGCTGGTGAAGAAGCTGAACGACCCGAACAGCTGGATCCGCCGCATGGCGCGGCAGTCGCTGCCGGCGGACGTGGCGCCATGGCGGGAGGTTTTTGTTGCCGCGGCGGACGGCGTGGGGTCGCCCTCTCTGGAATTCCTCTGGCCGGCCCTGGCGGCACGCGCGGTACCGGAGTCGCTGTTCCGCGAGCACGAGCGGGTGCGGGTGGTCGGGGTGCTGGGGATTGGCGAGGCGGCCCGCGGCGCGGGCCGGCTTGATCCTGATTTCGCGCGGGTGCTGCCGGCGATGGCGGCGGATCCGTCGCCGGCGGTGCGCCGGGCGGTGGCGGTGGCGTTCCGTCAGATTTCCGCCGGCGGTCTGACGGTGAACGAAGCGCGTCCGGAATCCTCCGATCCGCCGGTCGCTCTCCAGCCGCTGCTGGAGCCGCTGATGCGGGCCTCCGCGTCGTCGCCGGACCGCACCCTGCCGTTTCTCATCTGGCAGGCGCTGGAAAACCGGGTGGCCGCCGAGGCACCGGTTTACGTCCCGTGGCTGGCCGCCCTCGCCCCGCAGACGAAGCCGCTGTCGGTCGGGCTGACCTACAAGACGATGCGCCGGCTCTGTGACACGCGGAACCCCGACGCCATTGACCTCGCCCTGGAACTCCTTGACGCCGTGGCGGCCGATGATGACCTGGTGGCGACCGCGCTGGACGGTTTGGTCAAGGGCCAGGAGGCGGCGGCCATCAAACCGCGGCGCGATCCGTCGGGGTATTTTGACCGGTGGTCGAAGCACGAGCGTGACGACGTGCGCGGCTTCGCGCAGAAGCTGGCCACGCTCTGGGGCGACGCCAATGCCATTGCCGCGCTGATGGGCACGGCGCTGTCGGAATCGTCGAGCCTCGAGGACCGCATTTCCGCGATCCGGACGGTACGGAAACTCAAGGACGACCAGGCGCGGGCCGGCATGGCCACGCTGCTCGGCGGGCCGATGCCGGAGGCACTGGCGGTCGAGGTGCTGCGCGCGGCCGCGGAGCTGGGCGGGGGAGATTTTCCCGCGCTCATTTTGAAGGCATGGGCCGGCTATCCGCCCGCGCTGCGCGGCACGGCGGCCGAGGTGCTCACCTCGCGCCCGGAGTGGGCCGAGCGTCTGCTCGACGCCGTCGAGGGGAAATGGATCACTTCGGGAAAACTCGATCCGGCCACCCTGCCGGTCACGGTGCGCCGGTATTTTGCGACGGCGGCGGCCGACGGGGTCAAGGCGCGCGCCCGGGCGCTGCTCGGGACCTGGAATGAAACCGGCGGCGACGTGAAAGCGTTGATCGCGAAGAAGCGGGCGGCGGCGATGCAGGGGGAGCCGGACCGGGAGGCCGGGCGCGCGTTGTTTGCGGCCGCCTGCGCGACCTGCCATGAATTCCACGGCGGCGGCCAGAATGTCGGCCCGGAACTGATCGGCTCCGGTCGCTCCAGTCTGGACGCCCTGCTCAACAATGTGATCGATCCGAACCAGATCATCGGCAACGGCTACCAGAACATCGTCGTCACCACCAGGGACGGCCGCACCCTGAGCGGCCGCCTGACCGAGGACAGCCCGGTCCGCGTCCGCCTGCTCGGCATCGGCGGCCGCGAAGAGGTGGTCGCCCGCGACCAGATCGCCACCCTCGAGGACACCGGGGTCAGCCTGATGCCGGCCGGGTTCGGCGAGCTGCCTGATGAGCAGTTCCGCGACCTGATGTGGTTCATCCTCGCCCCGCCGGAAGAGGGGCCGCTGAGCCCGGAGAAAAAAGAGGCCTTGGCCGCTCCGGTGACCGAGCTGGCGACGGTGGCTGCCGGTGACGAGGCGGCCGGCGATGATCCGGCCGGCGACGGCATTGCCCGGGGCGCGCGGATCGACTGGGAGAGCGTCAGCCTGTGGAATCCGGACTGGCAGGTGGTGGCGCCGGAATTTGAAGGCAGCCCGCGCAAGCGCGTTGATTTCGCCGGGCGCACCAACGTCCTGGAGCTGCACCCCTTCGACGGCGAAAAACGCTCACAACCGGCCGCGCTCGTGCGGTCGCTGGCCGTGCCCGCCGAGGCTCCCGGCTCGCTGGTTTTCGACTGTGCCGCCCACTCCCGGGGCGACTGGGACCTGGTGGTCCGCGTGGACGGCCGGGAGGTCAAAAAACAACGCATTGCGCCGGGCGAACCGCGCTGGAACCGGCTTTCGATTCCGCTCGATCCGTGGAAAGGACGGACGGTGGATGTCCGGCTGGAAAACCACCCGAGCGGCTGGATGTACGAATTTTCGTACTGGTCGGACCTGCGGGTCGAATAAAGCCCGGCGCGGGAATCACCGACTGCCCCCGGCCAGCCAGGCGGCCACGCCCTCGGCAAGGCCGGCCGCGAGCTGCTGCCGCCATGCCGGGGTGGCGGCGCGGGCGGCGTCCTCAGGATTCGAGAGGTACCCGCATTCGACGAGCACGGCCGGGCAACGGGTGCGGCGGGTCACGGCAAGGTCCGGCCGGTTGCGCGTGCCGCGGTCCGGGGTGTCCGCGTGCCGCACGATCGCCGTGCGGATGGCATCGGCGAGCGCGATGCTGGCCGCCGCCACCGCCGCATCACCGACCGGCGCCCCGAGCAGGGACGCCACCGCCACCTCCGCCGACAGATCCTTGGGATCGGAATAATACACCTCCACACCCCGCACCGCCGCCGAGGCCGTGCTGAAATTGAAGTGCACCGACACGAAGGCCGCGGCCCCCCGGTCGTTGGCCATCGCCACGCGCTCCTCAAGGGTCAGCGCGACATCCGTTTCCCGCGTCAGCACCGCACGCACCCCGCGCCGCCGCAAGGCATCGGCCGCTGCCCGTGCGGTGGCCAGCGCCACCCGCTTCTCCAAGACACCGAAACCCTGCGTCCCTCCATCCACCCCGCCGTGCCCGGCATCCACCAGCACCAGCGGACGGCGGTCGATTCTGTCCGACGGCGGCCCTCGCCACCCCCACCGGAACCAACCGACCAGCCCCACCACCACCCCTGCCGCAAGGCCAAGAAGCAGCACCGGCCACCACCGCGTCCGCAGCCAGACGACCCACCGCCGCCACCCGCGCGGCGCCCCCCGCCTCCCGGCTCGCGGGGCCGAACGCGACGGGCGCGCGCGACCGCGCCGGCCAGCCCGCCGGCCACCGCGCCGCGGTGGCCCGCGCCAGCGGCGCCAGAAGTTTTGAAATGTTTTGGTGTACTTAAAAGCCAATTTTATTATATTTTTAACGATGGCCGGAAGATTTCTCAAAATCATGTGGTCGCAAGCGGCGGCGCTGGCCATGGCGTCGCCGGGGGTGGCGCAGTCGGAAGCCCCGGCGGCTTTCTTCCGGAAGGGGGCGAGTTTTCAGCAACGGGTTGAGCAGCGGCTCAATGATCACGAGGAACGCCTGACGCGACTGGAGGTGGCCGGCACGCCGCCGCGCCGGGCTTCCGGGGCGTCAAGCGGCAAGAATCCGGTGGCCTCGTCCGCTGCACGGACGCCGGCCGGTCGCGCCGCCACGTCGTCCAAGCGGTCGACCGCCACCAAGTCCACTGGCACCAAGCCGGGCCCGGCCTCCGGGGCCTCCGGGGCGCACACGGTGCGGTCCGGAGAGACTCCGTCGGCGATTGCCCGCAAGTACGGGGTGAGCGTGGCTGCCTTGTTGCGGGCCAACGGACTGGCGTCCGATGCGATTATCCGGCCGGGGCAGCGGCTGGTGCTGCCGGGTGCGGGCAAGGCGAAGACGCGTCCCCCGGCGTCCGCGCTGGCAGCGCCGGTGGCCAAGGCACAGACCGAGGCACCACCGGTCCGGCCTCCATCCGCGGAAGGGAGCGAGGAAGGTTTTGGACAGTACACGGTGCAGCGTGGTGACACGGTGCGGGCGCTGGCCCTGCGGTTCGGGGTTTCGGAGAAGGAATTCATGCGGCTCAACGGTCTGAAGGACGCGACGAAATTGCGTGCCGGGGCGGCGGTGCGGTACCCGCGCGGTTCGTCGGCCGCGGAGACGGCGGAAGCCTTTGCGCAGGGCGCGGAGGAGTCGGAGCCCGACCGGTTGCCGGGCGGCTGGCGCTGGCACACGCTCGAACGCGGCGAATCCCTCAGTCAGGCTGCCGCACGCTACGGTGTCGATCGCGCCAGTCTGGAAAAGGCGAATGCCCTGCCGCCGGGGGCGGCGATTTACGAAGGAATGAAACTGAAAATCCCGCCGGCCGGAGTCGACCTCGGGCCGCCGGAGCCCGCCGACGAACGTCCGCCCGCCGGCGAAGACCACAAAACCCTGGCCTACCAGGTGCAGAAAGGCGACACCCTTGAGGCCCTGGCGAAGACCTTTGCGACCACCCCGGACGCCCTGCGCACCCTCAATAACCTGACCGCCGACGAACCGATCGTGGCCGGCCGACGCCTTTTCGTCCCCAACAACCTTTTCGACTGACCGGGACCTCCGGTTTGTGATGGCGCTCTTTTCTTTTGCGCCCCGCCGCGCCGGCTCCCATCGTCCGCGTTCCCCGTGAGCGAGATTCATCCCACCGCCATCATCCACCCGAGCGCCGAAATCGGCACCGGATGCCACATCGGTCCGTACTGCGTCATCCACGCCGGCGTGGTGCTGGGCGACGGCTGCTGGCTGCAAAACCACGTCACCGTGGCCGGCCCCACCGTCATCGGGCCTCGCAACCGGTTCTACGCCTACGGCAGCATCGGCCAGCAGACGCAGGACCTGAAATACGCCGGCGAGCCGACCCACCTGGTCATCGGCAGCGACAACACGTTCCGGGAATTTGTCACCCTGAACCGCGGTACCGCACCCGGCAGCGAGACCCGCATCGGCGACCACAACAACCTGCTGGCCTACTGCCATGTCGCCCACGACTGCGTCATCGGCAGCCACGTTATCTTTTCCAATTCCACCGGTCTCGCCGGCCACGTCATCGTGGAAGACCGCGTCATCCTCGGCGGTATGACCGCGGTGCATCAGTTCTGTCGCATCGGCTGCCATGCCATGACCGGCGGCGTGGCCAAAATCGTCAAGGACATCCCCCCGTTCATGATCGCTGATGGCAATCCGGGCGTCCTCCGCGGACTGAATCAGGTCGGTCTCGAACGTGCCGGCTTTTCCACCGACGACATCCGCGCCCTCAAGGAAGCCTACAAAACCCTCTTTCTGCGCGGCCTGCCGCAGACGGAGGCCCTGGCGATCCTGCGCGCCCGGCAGCCGTTGCCCGAGTGCCTGCGCCACCTCGCCACCTTTATCGAAGCCAGCGAGCGTGGCATCACCCGCGGCGGCCGTTGAGAGCGGGCCCGCCACCCCCGGCCGATCCCTCATCCAAGGACCCCGGTCCCACGATGCCCGCGGTCCGGGATTCTGTGAGCCGGCGTTATTCAGCGGGAAAGCGCAGGGCGAACTTCCAGCCGGTCAGCGCAGAAGTGCGATAGAGGGCACGTTGTTTCCCGCCCTCGAACTCGTAGGTGACCGCGCCCTCAGGGGTGGCGAGCATCCGCCGGACTGCCTCGCTCAACGTCGGGCTGCCCAGCTGAGTCGCTTCCTGGAAAATGCGGTTTTCCTGAGTGTGCAGGGCGATCTGGCCGCGAGCATCGAGCGCGTAAAACACGAAACCGTCCGGCAGGGGTGCTGATTCCCGGATCATCCGGGCGAGGGCGTCGAGGTGGATGGAGGCGCCGAGCGCCCCGACCGCGCGTCCGTCAGCCATGATCGGCACGGCCGCGATGACGGTATTGCTGCCGGTGCTTCGGCTGACCACCAGTTCCCCTGCGGCCGCCTCCCCGGCCATCAGCTTCGGGAAATAGGGACGGTCCTTGAGGGAGGCGTTCGTCGCGCCCTGATCGACGGTGAAATACGAACCGTCGGGCCGGGCAAACCAGACGGTGGCCGGACCGAACCGCTCCTGCACGATGGCCAGCAACGGACGGATCCGCTCCCATTCCAGCGAGCGCGCGTCCTGCCCCTGTGCGGTCACGGCCAGGGCATCGGCCATGCTCCGGATGCGGGTGTCGGCGAGGGCTCCGAGCGCGGACAGGAGGACCCGGGCGTCAATCGCCTGTTCAGTCGCCGGGGGAGCCGCCTCCTGGGCGCGGGCGATCGGGGCCATCGGGGCGACCAGGGAAAAGAGCGCGAGGCTTGAGGCCAGAGCGAGCGATCGGAGGCAGGAGAGAGGCCGTTTCATGGAGTGATCGGGTGACCGGGATTCGACCCCCAAGCATACACCGCGATGGACCAGCGGGCCAGCGGGGGCAGGCCCCTTTTTTCCGCTTTGCGGGCGGGCGGCGGATGAGGCGGGCGGCCCCGCCGGCTCACAGTTTGATCACCCCGGTTTTGACCAGGGCGAAGACGAGGGCGAAGGCCAGCCCTCCGGTGGCCGGCAAGGTCATGACCCAGGCCCAGAGAATGCGTTCGACGACGCCGAGCTTGAGCGCGCTGAAGCGTTTGGCGCAGCCGACGCCCATGATGCTGGTGGTGATGGCGTGGGTGGTGGAAACCGGCATGCCGAGGGTGCCGGTCACGTAGAGCACGGTGGCGGCGGTGGTTTCGGCGGCGAAGCCGTTGACCGGCTGGAGCTTGACCATTTTGTGACCCATCGTCTTGATGATTTTCCAGCCGCCGGCGGCAGTGCCGGCCGCCATGGTCACGGCGCAGGTGAAAACGACCCAGGGCGGCACACCGGGCGATTTGGTATCGACCGGATCCGGCATGTAGCCGAACTGCAGCCACCGCGGCAGCCAGCTGACGAGATGGGCGACCGGCGAGAGGTGGTGCGGGTCGGCATTCGGGGCGACCTGCAGCCACGGGATGTCCTTGAGCAGACCGTCGCCGGTGGCCGCCACCAGGGCCAGGGTGATGATGCCCATGGTTTTGGTGGCGTCGTTCATGCCGTGGCTCCACCCCATGTAGCCGGCGCTGACGATCTGAAGTTTGCCGAACGAGCGGTTGACCATGACCGGCCGTGCCCAGCGGAAGAGGACGAAGAGCAGGCCCATCATGCAGAAGCCGCCGACAAAACCGACCACCGGCGAGGCGACCATCGGTACGATCACCTTCGGCAGCACGCCGACCTTCTCACCGTCCTTGAGCTTTTCCTCCGAGAGTTGTTTGACCCGCCCCTCGAAGGTGACCACGGACACGTCGCGTCCGTTGACCTTGAGCACATGAGTGCCGTTGTATTTCGGGTCGGCCTCAAGGGCGGCCAGCACCTCGGGGCTGGGATCGATCAATTTTTTCGACGCCTTGTCCTTGGTGCCGTTCCAGACGATCGTCTGCCAGATCGAGTTGAGCGGCCGGTTGTTCTTGTCGACCAGACGGCCTTCCTGCTGCAGGCACAGGCCGACGGCGACCACGGATCCGACGAGGCCGCCGACGAGGGCATGGCTGGAGCTGGACGGCATGCCGAACCACCAGGTGATGAGGTTCCAGATGATGCCGGCGAGCAGGGCGCAGATGATGGTTCCCTGGGTGACGAATTCCGATCCGACGAGGCCCGAGGAAATCGTCTTGGCCACGGCGATCCCGGTGAAGGCGCCGAGCAGATTGGTGACGGCGGCCAGGGCGATGGCCTGACGCGGTGTCAGCACCTTGGTCCCCACCACGGTGGCGATGGAGTTGGCGGTGTCGTGGAAGCCATTGATATACTCAAAGACGAGGGCGATGAGGATGACGAGTAGGACGACGGTCATGCGGAGACGGGGGTGAAGCGCGGGCGGGCCGTTTCAGGAATTCTTCATGAGGACGCGGGCCATGGTGCCGCCGAGCGTGCCGCAATGTTCCAGGCCGTTCTGCAGGATCTCGAGGATCTCGGTGGCAATGATGGTGGTGAGCGGCGGCTGATCCGGACGGTAGAGCTCGCGGGTGCTGTCGAGGACGATGTGGCTGGCGTCGTCCTCCATCTGGCTCAGCCGGGCTTCCAGCGCCTTGATTTCGGCGAGGCGGGCGCGGTTGCCGAGCGCCCGCGTCATCTCGACGACCACCTCCGTGGCCTGCACCAGCATCCGCGACTCCAGAGTGAAATCGATGTCGCGCAGCTTTTCCCAGCTCAGTTCATGGCGTTCGGCGCATTTCTCCACCACCTTCGGAATGGCATAGAGTCCCTGGGCGACCGCTTCGAGGTCCTCGCGCTCCATCGGGGTGATGAAATGCCGGACCAACCCTTCGCGGAACGTGTTGACGACGGCCTTGCCGGCCCGCCGCGCTTCCGCCACTCCGGTGAGGTCGGGTTTTTCGCCGTGCCGCGACAGCTGGCGGTGGAGCGCTTCAGCGGCCTGATGCCCGAGGCGGGCGCTGTCAGTCAGCAGCCCGAAAAAATAAGCCGGCCGGCCCAGTGAGCGTTGCAGGGAAATCATGGCGGGGGCGGGCGGGGCCTCAGGAATTCTTGAGCACGATATGGGTGACCACATTGCCGGCGTCGCGGCAGCGGTCGACGATCTTCTCGAGAAGGTCATACAGGTCCCGCAGGACCAGCACCGTGGTCACCTCGTGCCGCCCGCTGTACAGGTCCCGCAGCCGCGACAGGTGCAGGGTGTCGGCATCGCCCTCGATCTGCTGGAGCACGTTGTTCAGCTCCTTGGCCTGGACGATCCGGCCCGCCCCCAGCGTGCGCAGCATCTTGACCAGCGAGACCACCTGGTTGGTCGCCGTGTCCAGCAGCTGGATGTACGTCGAAAAATCCGTCCCCCGGGTGTGGGACGCGCTCATGTGGTAATGCTCGGCGAATTTTTCGACCGTCTTGGGAATCTTGTAGAGTGCGGCGCTGAGCACCTCGATGTCCTCGCGTTCCAGCTGGGTCACGAAACTGGCCACCAGCGCCTCGTTGATCTGATCGGTGATCTTTTTGTCCGCCTCCTTCGTCTTGCGGAACCCCTCCAGGCTGGCCGCCTCCCCGGGGTCGGACAAGAGGCGGTTCAAGGCCTGAATGCTGGTTCGGCCCACTTCCGCCGAAGCCTCCAGCAGGGTGAAAAAGGTGTCGTCTTTACCGAGGATTTTCTGAAGCGAGATCATGGCCGAGGGGTTTCGCGGAGCCGCGTCAGGGCCAGTCCTAAGTGACGATTTCGTGACCTGCAAGCTGCGGTGTTCGGCCATTATGTGACAAACTTGTCACATTCGTGGTCAGCAGGCATGTTCTTAAAAACAGTTATTTCATCATTCAGCGGCACCGGAGCGGGGCTCGCGCGCGAGGGGGGGAGGGTGGTTTTGCACGGGGGCGGTGCACATGGCGATTGCGCGATGGCGCGGCGACATCTAAGATTCACCCCCCGCGCGTGGCCGGATCCGGCATCAAATGTGCTGCGTTCGGCATCCCCGGCGCCGGTGGCGCTTCCCTCATTTTCCTATGATCACCAGTCACGGTACCCCGACCACCTCGCCCGGCTCGCTGCATCGCCCGGAGTGCGAGCGCGACGCCTGCGGCGTGGGATTTGTCGCCTCCTTCCGGGGGGAGAAATCGCATCGGATTCTGCAGTACGGGCTGCAGTCGGTATGCCGGGTCACCCATCGCGGGGCGGTGGATGCGGACCGCAAGACCGGTGATGGGGCGGGGGTGTTGACTCAGATACCGCTCCGGATTTTCGAGCCGTGGCTGGCGGAGAAGGGGATTACGTTGGAGAACGGACCGGAGGACCTTGGGGTGGCGATGCTCTTTCTGCCGCGGCGGGATGTGGCCCAGCGGGTTCTGGCCAAGAAGATCGCGGTGGAAGTCGGCCAGGAGCGCGGCCTGACCGTGCTCGGCTGGCGCACTCCGCCGCTGAACAAGGACGAACTGGGAGACAAGGCGCGGCTGATGCGTCCGAGCATCCGGCAGCTCCTGTTCGCGCGGCCGAAGGGAATGGATGCGGACGCCTACGAGCGCGCGCTCTACCTGACCCGGAAGCTGATCGTGAAGCGTTGTGCCGAGGCCGGCATCGTGGAGGAGCCGGTTTACGTGGCCTCGTGCTCGCACCGCACGATTGTCTACAAAGCGTTGTGTCTGCCCGCGGCGCTGGCCCGGTTTTACGAGGACCTGCAGAATCCGGACTACCACACCGGGCTCTGCCTGTTTCACCAACGATTCAGCACCAACACCTTTCCCACCTGGGCGCTGGCGCATCCGTTTCCGATGCTCTGCCACAACGGCGAGATCAACACGGTCAAGGGCAACCGCAACTGGATGCGCTCGCGCGAAACCGACTTCGAAAGCCCGCTCTGGGGCGCGGACGTGGCCCATCTCGCGCCGGTCTGCGATCCGCGGGAGTCGGACTCCGCCAGCCTGAACGCCGCCCTCGAACTGCTTGTCCTGTCCGGGCGTTCGCCCGAGCAGGCACTGGCCCTGCTGGTGCCGCCGGCTTACGGCATCGATCCGTTCACCACCGAGGCGGAGAAAGCGTTTTACCGCTATCAGGAAAGTTTTGCGGAGCCGTGGGACGGACCGGCCGCGCTCGTCTGTTCCGACGGCCGCAGCATCTGCGCCGCGCTTGACCGCAACGGCCTGCGCCCGTCGCGCTTCAAGATCACCCGCGACGGCCTGATCGCTGCCGGCTCGGAGGTCGGACTGGTCCCGCTCGATGACGCCTCCGTCGTCCGCAAGGGTCGGCTGGCCCCGGGAGAAACCATGGTTGTCGACACCGTGGCCGGCGAGGTGCGGTTCAACGAGGAGGTCAAAAAGGCGCTGGCCGCCCGCCATCCGTATGCCGACTGGCTGGCCCGCCACCGGGTCGATTTCGCGCCACTGGCCGGTTCCGGCATCCCCGAGCCGGGAGAGCCGCTGGACATCCTCGGACTCTCCCAGAAGCAGGCGGCCTTCGGGTATACCGACGAGGAATTGAAGATGGTCATCACACCGATGATCAAGGAAGGCATGGAGGGCGTCTACAGCATGGGTGATGACGCCGCCCTCTCCGTGCTCAGCCTGCAGCCGCGCGTCCTCTTCACTTATTTCAAACAGCTTTTCGCCCAGGTCACCAATCCGCCGATCGACCCGATCCGCGAGCGCCTCGTGATGTCGCTGGGTGTCGCCCTCGGCTGGTACCGCAACTTCCTCGCCGAGACCCCGGACCACGCCAAGGTGGTCTGGCTGGAATCCCCGTTTCTGTTCGACCACGAGCTCGAAAAACTGCGTGCCCTCGGCGCCGACTTTCCGACCCGAACGCTCGATGCCACCTGGCCGGCCACCGAGGGCGAAGCCGGCCTGGAGGCCGCCGTTCACCGGCTGTGCGCCGAGGCGGAGCAGGCGGTCGACGACGGCGTGCGCATCCTGATTCTGTCCGATCGCGGGGTTGATGAGCATCGGGTGGCGGTGCCCTCGCTGCTGGCCACCGGGGCGGTCCACCACCATCTTGTGCGGCGCGCCCGGCGGCTGCGGCTGTCGATTGTCGTCGACACCGGTGAGGCCCGCGACGTGCATCAGGTCAGCTGCCTGTTCGGGTACGGGGCGCAGGCGGTCTGTCCGTATCTCGGGGCGGAGACGGTGCGTGAGCTGTTGCAGAAGGATGTGGACGGCAAGGTGTTTGGCGGGCAGCCGCTGGACGAGTCGTTGCGCCGGTACCGCACCGCCTTGGAGAAGGGGGTGCTCAAGATCATGTCGAAGATGGGCATTTCCTGCCTGCAGAGTTACCAGGGGGCGCAGATCTTCGAGGCGGTCGGGCTGAGCAGCGAGCTGACCGCTTTCGCCTTTGCCGGCACCCCGTGCCAGATCGAGGGCATCGGCTGGAAGCAGATTGCGGCGGAGTCGCTGGCCCGTCACCGCGCCGGTTTTGCGGCGGCGGTGCCCGGGGAGGTGAAGCTCGGTGATCCCGGGTTTTACCGGTTCCGCCGGGAAGGGGAGAAGCACGCCCTGTACGGCCAGACGATCAAGAACTTCCACACCTTTGTCCGGGACAACGACCCGGCGCGCTACCAGGCGTATGTCGACGAGATCAAGAGCGTGCAGCCGATCGCCCTGCACGATCTTTTTGAATTCCATCCGGCCAAGCTCGGGAACCCGATCCCCCTGGAGGAAGTGGAACCGATCGAGAGCATCCGCGTCCGTTTCACCACGGCGGCCATGTCTCTGGGCGCCATTTCCCCCGAGGCCCACGAGGCCCTCGCCGAAGCGATGAACGAAATCGGCGGCAAGTCGAATTCCGGCGAGGGCGGTGAGGACCCCCAGCGGTTCAAGCGCCGGCCCGATGGCACATGGCTGAATTCGAAAATCAAGCAGGTCGCTTCCGGCCGTTTCGGGGTCACGGCCGAGTACCTGGCCAGCGCCGAGGAGATTGAGATCAAGATGGCCCAGGGAGCCAAACCCGGCGAGGGCGGGCAGTTGCCCGGCTACAAAGTCAACGCGCTGATCGCGCGGCTGCGCCGGACGCAGCCCGGCGTCCAGTTGATTTCGCCTCCGCCGCACCACGATATTTATTCAATCGAGGATCTGGCGCAGTTGATTCACGACCTCAAGGAGATCAACCCGCGGGCCCGCATCTGCGTGAAACTGGTCGCGGAAACCGGCGTGGGCACGATTGCCGCCGGGGTGGCCAAGGCCAATGCCGACATCATCCTTATTTCCGGGCATGAGGGCGGCACCGGCGCCTCGCCGATCTCGTCGATCAAGCATGCCGGCCTGCCTTGGGAGCTCGGCCTTGCCGAGACCCAGCAGGTTCTCATGCTCAACAACCTGCGCAGCCGCGTGACGCTGCGCACCGACGGCGGTCTGCGCACCGGCCTCGACATCATCCACGCCGCCATCCTCGGTGCCGAGGAGTACAACTTCGGGACCATCGCCCTGATCGCCCTCGGCTGCGTGTACGTCCGCCAGTGCCACCTGAACACCTGCCCGGTCGGCGTCGCCACCCAGCGCGAGGACCTGCGCGCCAAGTTCAAGGGCCGCAAGGAGCATGTCATCCACTTCTTCAATGCCGTCGCCGAGGAAGTCCGCCACCACCTCGCCGCGCTCGGGGTGCGCCGGCTCGATGACATCATCGGCCGCCCGGAATTTCTGCGCCAGCGGACCGTGCCCGATCACCCGAAGGCGAACGCACTCGATCTCTCCCGCCTCCTCCACGACGTGGCCCGCGCCAAGGACCTTGATCTGCCCCGGCTCTGCCTGGAAAACCGCAACGACGGGCTGCACGCCCACCCGCTCGACGACAAGATCATCCAGCGCGCCAAGGACGCGATCCGTGACAAAGTGCCGGTCCACCTGTCCTTCGAGGTCCAGAACACCCATCGGAATATCGGCACCAAGCTGAGCGGAGAGGTGGCATTCCTGCACGGCGACCACGGGCTGCCCGAGGGGACCATCACCGTGGATCTCACGGGCAGCGCCGGCCAGAGTTTCGGGACCTTCCTCTGCGGGGGCATCTCCCT
>JALRGF010000315.1 GCA_023253495.1 Verrucomicrobiales bacterium | reverse complement strand
AAATGGCCTTCCGCATGCAGGCGAGCGCTCCGGAATTGATGGACCTCGCGCGCGAATCACCGGCCACCCTGGCCCGGTACGGAGCGGAACCGGGTAAAGCATCGTACGCCAGCAGCTGCCTGCTCGCCCGTCGCCTGATTGAGCGCGGCGTGCGCTTCGTTTCCATTTTCCACGAAGCCTGGGACCACCATGGCGGACTGGTCGGCGGCTTGAAAACCCAGTGTGCGCGGACTGACCGGGCCAGTGCCGCCCTGGTTGCCGATCTCAAGGAACGCGGCCTGCTCAAGGACACCCTGGTCATCTGGGGGGGCGAATTCGGACGCACCCCGATGAACCAGGGCGGCGCTGACGGCCGCGACCACCACCCGAATGCCTTTTCGATGTGGGTGGCCGGCGGCGGATGGAAAGCCGGCTACACCCACGGCGCCACCGACGACCTCGGATTCAACGCCGTGCAGGACCGCGTGCACGTGCACGATTTTCACGCCACCCTGCTGCACAGCCTCGGGTTTGACCACACCCGGCTCACCTACCGCTCGCAGGGTCGTGATTTCCGGCTGACCGACGTCTTTGGGGAAGTGCAGCACGCCTTGCTCGCCTGATGATGACCCGATGCCATCCGAGATGCCGATAACGGAAGCAGCCTCCGCCCTTTTGCGGGACGCGGGATCCCTGCTGGGGCGCCTGGTGGCGGCGTGGACACTCGGGGTGTTTCATGCGTGGGGGGAGGCGCGGGCGGGATTCCGTCATTACTTCGGGCCGAAAGAGGCGTGGCCGTTGAGCGATGCCATCGCGGCGGCAGGGTGGCCGGCCGGGTTGGCGTGGGCGACCGCGCTCACCTTTGCGTTGTGCGGGGTGGTGGTGGCCCTGGTATTCGGGTTGCTGACGCGGGTGGCGGCACTGGTCTTGCTGGTGGTGGCGCTGCTGGTGGCGGCGGTGGCCTCATCGGACGGTCTGCAGGAGAGTGCGGGGGCGTATGCGGCGGTCGCCTGCCTGTTGTTCTTCGGCGGGCCGGGGCGGGCGTCGCTGGACGCATTGATGGTCGGTTGGCGGTCCGGGCGGCGGAAAGCGGGTCCCAAGTACCGGTAACGGAGAACGGGTGGTGAACGGGATGGGGTGGCGGTGGGAATGAGGCCCGGCGGCTTTTTAGGCGAGAGCAGGCCGTGCGGCGCCGGGAGTTGCGGAGCGGCTGGGTGCCATCCCCGGTGGTTCACGACTAGTCGGGCGGGATGGTGACGAGGTGTCGGCTCCAGACGTGACCGGCCACGGCGGTGCGCAGGCGGGCGAGTTTTTCCTCCGGGGTGCGCCCGGCGTCCGAGGCCAGGTCGCGGCCGAGCCCGAGGGCGCGGGCGACGGCGACGCGGCGGGACCGGAGCAGTTGGTGGCGGAGCCGGGCGAGGGCGCGCTGGGCGGCGGCCTGGCGTCGGGCTTCGTCACGTTCGTGGCGGAGCGAGGAAAATTTTTCGTGCAGGGCGCCGGCGTCCGGGCTGAGCCGGGTGTCCGGGCCGGCCATGGTGATGGCGGAGGCATTCGGGTAGCGGGTGAGTTCGGGCCAGGCCATTTCGTCGAGCGAGGCGGCGAGTTCGGCCAGCGATTCCGGCGATTGGGCGGCGGCGCAGCGGGCGAGGAGGACCTGGAGCAGGCCGGCGTGCAGGGCGGAGACATTGTTCCAGGCGGCGCGCAGGAGGCGGTAGAACCGGTCGCGGACGACCGGGTCGCGCTCGAGCTCGGGGGCGAGATCGTGGTGGAGATCGAGCCAGAGCCGCAGTTGTTCGCGCAGGAGCGGGGCCGGCGCGGTATTCATGGTGTTGCTGGGGTGGATTCGGTAGACGAGCAGCGGTTCCGGCAGGACGCGGAGCGAGCCGGCGAGGGCGGCACGCAGGAGCAGGTAATAATCGTAGCTGAAGCGGTATGGTTTGGCCGGGTGCTTCCGGAAGAACCGGCGGCGGGCAATAAAATTGCTGTTGCTGACGGCGAAGTTCGCCTGGCCGAGCCAGGCGACGAGGTCGGTGCCGGCCCCCTCCCAGCGACTCCATACCGCCTCGACCCAGCGCCGGCGCGGGTGGTCGGCAGCGAGCGGATGGTCGTCGGCGTCGACGAGTCGCAGGCCGGTGACCAGCAGATCGGCCTCGGCGTCAGCGGCGAAGACCGGCAGGGCGCGGGCAAAGCGGTCCGGGGCGAGCACGTCATCGGAGTCGAGCGTGGCGATCAGGTCGCAGTCGGCGGCGGCGAGGTCGAGCAGCTCCCGCACGGTGGTCGAGACGCCGCGGTTTTCCCGGGTGTGCACCTCCACGCCGCGGGCGGAGAACGAGCGGGCGACGCCGAGCGAACCGTCGGTCGAGCCGTCATCGAGAACGATGATGCGATCAGCCGGACGGGACTGGGCGAGCACGGATTCCAGGGTGCGGCCGATGAAGGCTTCGTGCTGGAAAAGCGGGATGACGACGGCGAGCCGCATGCGGAAAAAAGTGTCAGGCAGTTCGGGGCGGAGGAGGAGCGGCGGCGTCGGCGGTGTCGACGAGCAGACGGCGGAAAGCGGGCAGATCAGGGGCCGGGCCGGGAGCCGGC
>JALRGF010000270.1 GCA_023253495.1 Verrucomicrobiales bacterium | reverse complement strand
AGGTCATGAAAGCTGATGAGGGTGTCTGGTCCGGGGCCGTGCAGGCAAACGCCGGTGCACACGGTGTGGGTTCGGCCGGACAATTGGCGAAGCATGGTTTCGGCTTCGGCCTTGTCTGCGGGTTTGCCTAGCGGGGTGTTGTCCAGATAGACCAGAGTGTCTGCTCCTAGGACCATGGCTTCGGGGTGGTGCCGCGCGACGGCCGCGGCTTTGAGGCGCGCGTTGTGTCCGGTCAGCTCAGCCGGGCTCAGGGCGGCGTCATGTGCTTCCTCTACATCGTCCGCCGTGATCACGGTGAAATCATGAACCAGTTCCCGCAGCAGGTCGTTTCTGCGGGGGGAGGCGGAGGCCAGAATAAGCGGGATCGTCAGTCGCACGTGGCCATGAGTGGCGCGCCCAGTCCGTCCGTCAATCGCATTTCAAAAAATGGCCAAACCAAGTCCGTTTGCACCCGGTCGTAGTCCGGGTAACGTACCGAGTTCGTGAAGGCTACCCGAACTTTTCTCATCCTCCTCAGTATCCTGTTCTGGTCCGCATGCTGGCTCCCGCTGCATGCCGAGCGCAAAGTCCGCGTGCCGCTGGCTGATGGATTCGTCACCCCGGTCGGCAAGCCTCCGGGCGAAGGGTACTACGTCTTTCGCGGTTATGCCCCCAATGGCCACCTCGGCGAAGACTGGAACGGAAATGGCGGCGGTGACACCGACCTCGGAGACCCCGTCTATGCCTGCGCCGACGGCATCGTCGTCTTCTCGTACGACGTCCGCGTCGGCTGGGGCCACGTCGTCATCATCCGCCACGCTTTTCGCGACCTCGACGGCACCATCCGCCAGGTCGATTCCCTCTACTCCCACCTCGACCGCCGCACCGTCAGCAAGGATCAGATCGTCCGCCGCGGTCAGCAGGTCGGCACCATCGGCACCGCCCACGGTCGCTACGCCGCCCACCTGCACTTCGAAATCCGCAAAAACCTCCAGGTAGGCATGAACCGCCTCCAGTTCCCCCGCGACTTCTCCGTCTACCACAGCCCCCGCCAGTTCATGGGGCCTCGCGCCTCCCTCAAAGGCGGCGACACCGTGGCCATCGCCGTCGATACCTTCGGCAAATACCTCGGCTCCGGCGCCAGCCCGGATCGCGACGGTCCCGACACCGCCAGCCGCACCCGCGAAATCCCCACCCGGGAGTCCGCCGCCGCCGCCAAAGCGGATGAACTCCGGAAAAAACTCGACCGGATCGACCAGCTCGTCGAAAAAAACAAAAAAAACGTCGAATCCCTCACTGACGAGGATGTCGACGGCTTCTGGGACCGCCTCAAAACCCGCCTCAAATCAGGCAAGGGCACCGGAAGCGGCGAAGGTCAGAAACCCTGAGGCGAGCCAAAAACAGCACCAACGACTACCCCAAGGGCGTGCCGGCCTGAACCCGGACCGACAGTCCGGTGCCCGGTGGCCATGCGCTCAGCGCCCAGTCTGTTCAAGCCTCCTTCCCCCATGAAAGCGCGCTCCCGCGGCGCCGACATTGGGACAGGGACTCTGTGAGCACTCTGAGGGCGCCCTTTCGCAATGGGACAGGTACTCTGTGCTCTGTGCCGCACTCGGGGGGCGGTGTATCTGGACAGGTACTCTGTGCCCCCCCGCCAACTTATGGACAGGTACTCTGTGCCCCCGAGGATGTGCCCTGCGGACAGGTACGCTGTGCTCCCGCCACTTATGGACAGGTACGCTGTGCCCCCGATGATGTGCTCTGCGGACAGGTACGCTGTGCTCTCGTGCCCCCGATGATGTGCTCTGCGGACCGGTACGCTGTGCTCTCGGACAGGTACGCTGTGCTCTCGGACAGGTACGCTGTGCTGTGCGCCGGGCGGCCGGGGGGCGACTGGAGGGTACGGGGCAGGTTTTGCTTGCGCGGAAGGTTTTTCCGGAGATTCTCTAGTATCCCTATAGACTTTTGGGAGTTTTATTATGCCTTTCTTATTGGAGGATCATCCGGATCTGGATGTGTCTGCTCAGGCGGCTGTTTTGGAGACGGCTGTTCTGGGGGAGGTATTGGTGTGGGCGTGGGAACGATTTGGCGGGCGGGCGGCGATTGGGACGAGCTTCCAGGGGTCGGGGCTGGTGATTCTGGATCATGCGGTGAAGCTGGGGTTGAAGTTTCCGGTGTTCACATTGGACACGGGGTTGTGGTTTCCGGAGACGTATGCGTTGAAGGATCGGCTGGAGCGGCATTTCGGGATTGAGATTGAGGCGGTGCATCCCGAGCAGACGGTGGAGGAGCAGGCGGCGGTGTACGGGCCGGAGCTGTGGCGGACGAATCCGGACACGTGTTGTGCGATGCGGAAGGTATTGCCGTTGCAGAGGAAACTGGCGGCTTTGGATATGTGGATTACCGGGGTGCGGCGCCACCAGTCGGACACGCGTGCGGGGACGCGGATTCTGGAGTTGTATGAATTCGACCGGCTGCGCGGGCATCATCTGTTGAAGTTGAATCCGCTGGCGGGGTGGAGCCGGGAGGCGATCTGGGAGTATCTCCGGCGGGAGGGGATTCCGTACAATCCGTTGCATGACCGGGGGTATCGGTCGATCGGGTGCTGGCCGTGCACGAAGCTGACGGGGGCGGGCGAGGATGAGCGGGCGGGCCGTTGGGAAGGATTCGACAAGACTGAGTGCGGCATCCATACATTCATGGGAGCGAACATATGAGCAGCGACATACATCCGGAATTCCATCGGCAGCTGGGGCGTGGGTCGAAAGAGGCGTTGCTGGGGCAGCGTGCGGTGGTGGTATGGCTGTATGGGTTGTCCGGGTCGGGCAAGAGCACTCTGGCGCATCTGCTGGAGCGGTCGCTTCATGAGGAAGGCCGGGCGACGGTGTTGCTGGATGGTGACAACCTGCGCACCGGCTTGAACAGCGGTCTGGGGTTCACGGAGGATGACCGGCGGGAAAATATCCGGCGGGTGGCCGAGGTGGCGAAACTGTTTGTTCACAGCGGAGTGATCACGATCTGTTCGTTTATCAGTCCGTATCGCAGCCTGCGGAGCCTGGCGCGGCAGGTGATTGGCGAGGAGGATTTTTTGGAGGTGTATGTACACGCGACCTTCGAGTCGTGCACTCGCCGGGATCCCAAGGGGTTGTACCAGAAGGCGGCTGAGGGCAAGGTGGCGCATTTCACCGGGCGCGACTCGGTGTTTGAGGAGCCGGACCAAGGTTTTACCGGTCTGCGGCTGGACACGGAACACGAGACCAAGGAGCAGAGCCTGGATCGGCTGCTGGGGGCGGTGCGGCCGCGGATTGTCCGGGCGGGCTGAGGCACCGGGCGGCCCGGCGCCTTTGGCGTCATAAGGCACGCAAGAGCGAGCGCAGTTCATCTTCGGCGTCGCCGGGGTGTGACAGGGTGAGGGCGATCTCGTGTTTGACCTGTTCGCGGAAGCGGCGGCGGAGCCGGTGAAGGGCGACCTTGAGGGCACCCTCGCTCAGGCCGAGATGGGCGGCGGTTCCGGCTTGGGACAGCTCGGGCCGGTCGCCGGTGAGCCAGGGGGTGAGGGCGGCGAACTGGTTGGCGCGGCCGGCGGCAGCGTGTTCGGCGGCCAGGGAGTCGAGGGCGCGGCTGACCACGGTGAGGGCCCATTGGCGGTCGAACCAGGCATCCGGCGGCAGACCGAGGGGGTCGGGAGGATCGCAGCCGGACTGGGTGTCGGTGCCGTGGCTGACCGGCACGTGTTCGTGTTGGGTGCCGCGTTTGGCGGCTTGGTGGCGGTCGCGGGTGTCGGCGAGAAAGTGTTTCACGGCCCCGAGCAGGTAGCTGCGAAAGCGTCCGTGGTCCGGCTGCACGCCCGCCAGCATGGATCCGCTGAGCAGGCGTTCGAAGAACGAATGGGTCAAATCGCGGGCGTCTCCGAGGTCGTGGGTGCTGCGCGCGATGTAGGCGTGGACGGGCGCGTAGTAGGAGGCGCACAATTCCGAGAGGGCGGCGCGGGCGGCGGGTGATTCGGTGCGGGCGGCGAGCACGCGGGTCCATTGGGTGGTGCTGAAACTACCGCAGCTTGAGGATGGCGCATCGGTGGTCATTGGGGGGCGGGTGCGGTGGCGGGAAGTGGGGCGGCTGAATGAGGGGCGGGCGGTGTACGGGGATCGTGCGATGCGGTGAGGGTCATTGACCAGACCGCGACAAGGATGAGCCCTCCAACCACGAGGAAAGCTGCCAGCCACAGGCAGCCGTGTGCGCAGGATAACCGTGGAGCAGGGCTGGCCGTCCCGGCAGCGGCACGCGCCTGCCGCAGGCCGAGGCGCAGGCCATTGAGCACGACCAGGCTGACCGGGAACACCGCCATGACCAGCAGCGGCGCGGGTTCTGGGAAGCCGCCGAGAATCGCCCGCATGAAGACGCAGACGAGCAGCAGCGCGATGACCGAGAGGGCGGCCATGGCCATCCACACTGAAGCCAGAGTGCCCCAGCGCACCCGGGGGCGTTCGCCGGCACTGGTCGCCGGCGCGATCACCTCGAACAGGGCCGCGCCGTGGTGCCAGGCCTGGTGCCAGGCCTGCAGGCACAGCCAGAGCATCCAGGAGGCCAGGGCGGCGAAGCCGAGGTAAAACGAAGGCCGGTCGAGGTGCATGTCACGGACCCGTTGCTGGCCGCCGCCGGGTAAGACGTGAAGCGTGTCGGTGATCCAGGGAGCTGGCAGGCCCACTTCCCAGACCATGATGTTGCCGGTTCCGAGCACGCTGTAGTGCGGTGAGGCAAAGAGGACGGTCAGCCCGAGCGCCGCGGCAAAAACGAGCCGGCGCGTCGTCGGGCCGACGGGTGCGGCTGGCTGCTCCGGGCCGGGGACGGGTTCAGCGCGGTTCTTGAGCCAATGAATGAAGAAACTGGCGGCCGCGCCGAGGATGACAACTTCCCCGAACCCCGGCCGCCCGAGCAGGGTGCCGGCGGCCAGAAGTACCGCGCCGAGGCCGATGGTCGTGCCCGACCAGGACTCACGGCTCTTTTCACGACGCCCGGCACCCAGGATCGGTGTCAAGGCGGCCAGAGTCAGGAGCACGACCGTGGCGAGGCCGGGGCCGGTGGCAGGGTGGGCGCGGCCGATCCGCAATGCGTGTGTGGAATCGAGCAGCCAGAGGCCAAGACTGATCCCGATGACCAGCGGCACGAGCAGCGCTGCGGTGAGCCAGGGCGAGCTGCCGGGCAGGCCGAGCTGGCTGGGCGGGGTGAGTGACGGGGCCTGGCCGGTCGCGGCCACGGTGGCGTCGCGAATCGCCGTCCACCATGCGTGGATATGGGTATTGAAGCTGGCCGGGGAGCCCAGGAAACCGCCTTCAATCGGCGCGAGCAGCACCCGGCGTTCGCCCGCGCTGTCGGCAAAGGTGATGGAAATGAGTTCCAGCCCGGCCGGATTCACCGTGCGCGGAAACCGACCGAGGCTGAGATCCCGGATCGAAGCCAGGGGGATGATCATGGCTGCCGTACCTCCGGCGATGGTCAGGCGCGACTCATCCAGCACCAGCTGGTGCCGGTTGTTCCGGTAGTGGAAAAACTGTCCTGAAGCCGTGGCCAGCCGCGCCGGTGTGGTCACCGTCGTCTGGCCGGCCCGCAGCACGTTTGGCTCGGCGGCCGAATCGACCGCGGAGGAGGTCTGTTTGGCCGGGGTCGGGCGGGGCGGGGGCGCGGTCGAGGCGGCGGCGGCCCCCAGGTCTTCGAGGCACGTGCGCAGTTCGACCGCCGTCTGGTACCGCCGCTCCGGCTCGGCCTCGAGCGCGCGGAGGACGATTTCATCGAGCCGGACGTCGATCTGGACCCTTCGCGATGGTGGTTCCAGCCGGGATCCGGGCACCTCGCCGGTGAGCAGTTCGTACAGCACCACGCCGAGCGAGTAGATGTCGGCGCGGTGGTCGGTGCGGCGTGACGCGTCGCGTTGTTCCGGTGCCATGTAGCGCGGGGTGCCGGCCGGCTGGCTTTCGGCCAGGCCGGTGTCCGGCGCGTCGGCGTCGAGCATTTTGGCGATGCCGAAATCGGCGATCTTGATGCGGCCGTCTTTGTCGAGGAGCAGGTTTTCCGGTTTGATGTCGCGGTGGACGAGCCCGTGCGAATGGGCGTAGTGAAGAGCGTCACAGACGGGCGGCACGATGGCCAGGGCTTGTTCCGGGGTGAAGCGGCCGGCCTGCATCGCCTGGCGCAGGTTCACGCCGTCGACGAATTCCATGAGCAGATAATAGAACCCTCCGGCCTGGCCGAAGTCGTGAATGGTCACGATGTTCGGGTGGTTCAGCTTGGCGAGCGCCTGCGCCTCGCGGGCGAAGCGCGCGGCAAATGTCGGATTGTGGCCGCGTTCGGGAGCCAGCAGTTTCAGAGCCACGGGGCGGTTGAGCGACCGCTGGCGGGCGCGGTAGACGACGCCCATGCCGCCCCGGCCGAGGCACTCGCCGATTTCCAATTGGGGAAAGCTGGTGGCGAGCTGGCTGGGGTCGGGCAGCTGGTGGGGCTGGATGTCCGGGCCGCCGGTGGGTGCGGCCACCGCTTCGAGCAGCGCGCGGGGGTCGAGGCCGTGGGGGCGGTCGGGCGGCACGGCGGGACCGGCTGTCGGTCCAGAGCTTGGGGAGGGCGGGGGCATATCGTGGTGGTGGTTCATGCCCTGTGCTGAGGAGCCGGCGGGACAAAGTTACACGAAATCGATTCCGCATGGAAGAATCTGCTTTGGGCTGATTGTTGTGCGATTCGCGCCTCGCACTGGAATCCGTCGCGGCCTGCGCCAGACTGGGCGGCTGATGAAGGACCGGGACCACGGGATGACCAGGGAATGGATGCTGCGGCCGGTGCCGGCGGAGGCGCTGGCCGCGGTTGAGGCGGCGGCGGCGGCGCGTGGGTTGCCGGCCTTGGTGCGCACGCTGCTGGCGCAGCGCGGGGTGACCGGGGAGGAGGCGCTGGAAAAATTTCTTCGACCGAAGCTGGCGCATCTGACTGCGCCGGAGCGGCTGCCGAACATGCCGGAGGCGGTGGAGCGGCTCGGGCGGGCGATTGATGCCGGCGAGCGGGTGGTGTTGTATGGCGACTATGATGTGGATGGGGTGAGTTCGCTGGCGATTTTGACTCGGGTGTTGCGGGCGCTGGGATTACCGGTGCGGACGTTTCTGCCGCATCGTGGGGACGAGGGGTATGGGTTGAGTGAGGAGGGGTTGCAGCGGTGTCTGGCGCAGGGGCGGCCGGACTTGTTGATGGCGGTCGATTGCGGCACCGCCTCGTTGCGGGAAATCGCCTGGCTGCGGGAGCAGGGGATTGAGGTGATGGTTCTGGACCATCATGAACCGGCTCTTGAGGGGTTGCCGGATGCGGTGGTGGTCAATCCCAAGCTCGGCGAGGGATTTCATTACCTGTGCACGGCCGGACTGGCCTTCAAGCTGGCGCACGCTCTCCTGAAGGCGCGCGGTGCGGCTGACCAGCGGGCGCTGCTGGAGAGCCTGCTTGATTTTGTGGCGCTGGGCACGGTGGCCGACGTGGTGCCGCTGGTGGAGGAAAACCGGCTGCTGGTGGCCAAGGGGCTGGAGCGCCTGATGGCGACGCCGCATGCCGGGCTGGCGGCGCTGAAGGAAGTGTGCGGGATCAACGGCCGGCCGCGGGCGATGCACCTCGGGTACCGGCTCGGGCCGCGGCTCAATGCGGCGGGGCGGCTGGACACGGCGCAGGCGGCGCTGGACCTCCTGACCACGGGAAATTTTTCGACGGCCTCGGTGCTGGCGCACCAGCTGGATGCGCAGAACCGGGAGCGGCAGCTGGTGCAGGCGCGGGTGGAGGCGGAGGCGGTGGCGGCGGCGCGGGAGCAGCGGGCGGGCGGCGACTGTCCGGCGCTGGTTCTCGGCTCGGAGGCGTGGCATGCCGGGGTGGTGGGGATTGTGGCCGGGAAGCTGGCGCGCCGGTTTTTTTGTCCAGTGGTGGTGGTGGCGTTTGATGCGGCCGGTGTGGGCAAAGGGAGCGGGCGCAGTGTGGAAGGGGTGTCGCTGGTGGCGGCGCTGGACGCCTGCCGGCCGCTGCTGGTGAAAGGCGGCGGTCATCCGATGGCGGCGGGGTTGACCGTGGAGCGGGCGCGCTTTGAGGAATTCCGGGCCGCCTTCACCGAGGCGGTGGCAGCGCAACTGGCCGGTGCCGGCGGGGCGCGACCGCGGGTCTGGGTCGATGCGGAAATTCCGCTGTGTGAACTGGATTTTGAGCTGCTGGATGCGTACGAGCGGCTGGAGCCGTTTGGGGAGGCGAACCGGGAGCCGCTGCTGTTGTTGCGCGGAGTGGCACCGGTGGACGAGCCGCGGGTGCTGAAGGAGAAGCATCGACGCCTCAACCTGCATCAGCGCGGCACGACGGTGACTGCGATGTGGTTCGACAGTGCGTCGGTTCCCTTGCCGCCGCCGCCCTGGGATGCGCTGGTGACCATCCAGCGCGGCGAATGGCGCGGCGAGGAACGCGTGGAAATCTGCGTGCAGGATCTGCGGAGTTCCCGCGACTGAAAAGTGCGGCGCCTCACGCGGCGCGGCGCAGTTTTTCGACGGTGCGGGTGAATTCCTGACCCGGCTGGAATCGGGAATCGAGGTCGATGGTGGCCTCGGCACCGCTCTGCCGCTGGCGGGCGATCCATCGGGTCAGGGCGATTTCGGCGAGCAGGAGGAAGAGGGCGCCGACCGCGAGGTAGCGCCATAATTCCTCGCCGAACTGGCGACCGGCGAGTGCATCGAGAACCTGCTGGACGCTGCCGGGGCGGAGAGTGGGCGCGTAGCGGTTGAAAAAGGCGAAGGCGTCATCGGGGAGCGGGCGGATGGCGCCTTCCCCGGTGTCGGGAACCACGGTGAAGGCGAGGGTGCCCTGCGGGGTGAGCAGGCCGCCGAGGCCGGCGCGGGCTGACGGCGGCACGCTGACCTGATAGAGGCCGGGAATGACCGAATCCTTCAGGCGGGCGAGCGAGCCGGACGGGGTGGTCACGAATTCCACCGGTCGCGGCATCTGGTCGGGCCCGATGGCGTCGAAGATCGTGGGCTCGGCGGAGGCCGTGCCGTTTTCAGCGGCGGGCGGGTACGGCCGGAAGGCTTCCGGAGGAATGGTCTGGCGGGGGACCCCGTCGGACTCCCAGGCGACGCGGAAACGGGCCTGACCGCTCTCTTTGCGGAAGGTGGCGGCCATCGGGACTGGTTCGCCGGCGGTCAGGCTGACGGTGACCCGGCGCCGCCCGGTTTCATCGTGCACGGTCCGGCCGTTGACCACCAGATCGGCCGGGCCGTCGGCTTCCACGTGAAAGTCATATGCGCCGCTCACCCGGGCCACCAGCGCGCCGGTCCAGCGCGCTCCGAAATGGTCCGCGTCCAGCCCCGGAGCGGGGGCGTCCGCGCCCCAATCGAAATCGAGCTGCGCATCGATGCGGGTAGCGACGGGGATTTCCGGTGAAGCGTGCCGGAAGTATTCGGCGCGCAGGCCGCTGGTGGCACGGGTCCGGGCGAGCGGGACCTCGACGACGTAGGCGGGCGGGCGGTTGAGCTGCTGACCACCGGGGGCGGCGAGGTGATAAACGAGTTCGTGAAGCAGGGCGACGAAGGCCTGGCGCGACGGCAGGTTGGATCCGAGCGGGTCGAGCGAGGTGGCGAGGGTGAGGACAGTGCCGTGGCCGAGCCGGCGGGCGGCGAGCAGCGGTTCGCCGGTGGCGAGGCGGGCGCCGATGGTGACGGCGGGGTCGAGGGCGGGATTGTCGGCGAGCGACCAGTAACGGGAGAGGACGAGCGAGCCGAGGTCGCTGTGGCGGGCATCGGCGACCACCCGCAGTGCCGGGTGGCTGAACGTCGACAAGGCGGGGCGGACCCCGGAATCGTTGCCGGCGGCCACGACCTGACGGCCCAGCCCGGTCGGCAGCACCGGGGTTCCGGCCGCCGTTGACCATCCGTTGTAAAATGCGGTGTCGGCCCGCCCGCCCGGAGCCACCAGCAGTCCGCCGCCGGCCTCGACGAAACCGGCCAGCAGGCGAGCCTGCGCCGGCGGGAGCGCGGCCACATCACAGAGGATGACGGCATCGTACCCGGCGAAACCGGGCAGCGCGGCCGTCGCAGTCACCGATTTCACCTCCGGGTCAATCAGGTCGTCGCCTTCCGTGACCGGCCCGTCCATCCGGACGGACGACCGGAGCAGACTGCCTGGTGCGAGGGCGAGGGCGGCCAGCGACCCCGGGCGTTCGAGAAACGGGCCGCCGGGCGAGCCGTCGACGACGAGCACGCGCAACCGCGGTCGGACCTCGGCCACGCTGGTCCAGGCGTTGTCGCCGGGCAGATCATCCTCCACGGTGACCGAGGCGGTGATGACGTGGCTGCCGGGTCGGGTGAAAGTGTGAGTGAAGGCCACGGATTCGGTGGCCCCGGGCGCCAGCTGGCCGAGCGAGGTTTCGGTGAGAGTGGTGTCGTCGTCGAGGGTGAGGGTGACGGCCGCCGGGGTGACGGCTTCGCCCCCGGTATTGGTGATCGGGACTTCGAGGGTGACCGGGCGGTCGGTGCCGATGACCTCGCGGGAAAAGCGCAGGCCGCTCACGGCCAGGTTGCGCACGCTGGCTGGCAGCGGGAACTGGCGCACGATCAGGCGCGGGGTTGACGGCAGGTTGGCAAACCCTTGCTGGAGAGATTCCCAGCGGGCCGGACGGTCAAGCTCCCAGCCGGTGTCCTGGGCATCGGTGAGCACGATGATTTCCTTCTGCGGGTTGTTGCCCTGGGCGAGCGAGATGGTGGCCAGGGAGAGGGCGTCGAAGGCGGCCATGCGGCCGTTGACCGGGCGCAGGGCGGCGAGCGCGGTGCGGATCTCGGTGCGGTTGACCAGCGGCTGGGGGATGACCGCCTGGGGAACGGGGGCGCCGAGGATCACGGAGAAGGACGTGCCGCTGCCGGCGTCCGTGACGATTTTTTCCGCCTCCGCTACGGCGGCTTCGAAGGCGGAGCGGCGGCCGTCGCCGAGGGTCATGGACATCGAGCCATCGATGACCAGGGCGACGTCCCGGTGGCCGGCGGAGCCGAAGCGTTTCAGGTTGATCCAGCGTTCGGCGGCGACGGCGGCGGCGGCCAGGCCGAGCAGCGTGGCGGTGGCGGCCAGCAGTTTCCGGCGCAGCGGCCGTTCCGGCCACATTACGGTGGTCACAGCGGCCATGGCGATGCCGAGAAGAAAGAGCGGAAGCACCACCACCCAGGGGACGGAGGAGCCGGCGTCCGCCAGCGGTCGCGCCACGCAGAGTGCGAGCAGGGCGACGAGCAGGCAGCGCGCCGCCATCAGCAGCGCTTCCTCAAGCTGGATCCGCCTCTGGCGTGAGCGCAGCGAGTCGAGCAGAAACTGCATGGCCCCCCACTCGATGCGCCGGGCGGATCGGCGGTTCAGCAGGTGAATGACGATCGGCACGGCGACCGCCGCGAGGCCGCCGAGCAGGGCGAGGTTGAGAAAGGACACGGGGCCGGACGGGCGAGGGCGACGCCGGGCCGCGCCCCCGATTCAATGAACGCGCATTCCGGCCGGCGCGCCCGGATGAGCCGGAGGGCGTCGGCGGCCGGGCCCGGATTCAGTTGGTCTCGGGCGCGGAGTCCTCACCGCCGTCCGGACCGCCATCGTCGTCATCATAGCGGTGTTCGGCGGCATGGGCACGGGGAGAACCGGCGGAAGCGTCGGCGTCCTCGATGCGGTGAAGGGCGTCGATGAAATCGCGCAGCATTTCGACCGGCAGCATGATGGTGTCGCGCCGACCGCGCACGTCCTCGGTGATTTTGATGACGCGACCGCGTTCATTCTCCTTGAGGTCGAGGAAAAAAATCTTGCGATCGGTCACCAGCTTTTCGGTATGCAGCGGTGGTTGGTGGTCGCGGCGGTAACCACCGCCACCCCCTCCGCCCCGCCGGTAGCCTCCGCCGCCGCGGTAGCCACCGCCCTGATAGCTGTCCTGGCGGTACCCGCCACCCGTGTCATCATCATCGTAGAACGGCATGTCTCTGTCCTCCTCAGTGTCTTCGTGGTAAATGGCCGGAACGCATTTCCCGGCACGGCGAGCAGAGAAAACGCCGGATGCGGGAAAATCAAGCGCTTATCGGCAGGGGAGGGGACGCTGTTCCCCCGACCCCGGATCAGGGACGATTGCGGGTTGAGATTTGGCGCAGCCGCGGAGGCTGATCATTATGAATGCCAATCATCTTGTACTCGCCCTCACCCTGATCGTCAGCCGGGCGGCCGAGGCGGCCGACTGGCCGCACTGGCTCGGCCCGGACCGTGACCTGACCTGGCGGGAGGCCGGGCTGGTCGAGTCCTTTCCGGAGGGTGGTCCGAAGGTGCTGTGGCGGGTGCCGGTGGCCAATGGGTACAGCGGCCCCTCGGTGGTCGGCGACCGGGTGTTTCTCAGCGATTATGTGATTGAGAGCGGGGTGGTGGATGACCGACCGGGGACGCGCACGGTGCTGACCGGGCAGGAGCGGGTGCGCGCCTTTGATGCGGCGACGGGCAAGGAGCTGTGGACGCATGCGTACGAGTGTCCGTTGAACGTGAGTTTCCCGAACGGCCCGCGGACGACGCCGGCAGCCGACGGCGAGTTCGTGTGGTCGCTGGGTGCCGAAGGGCATCTGGTCTGCCTGCGGGCGGCGGACGGCTCGCTGGTGTGGAAGAAGGAGCTGAAAAAGGAATACCGGCGGGACGAGTCACCCTTCTGGGGGTATGCGCACCATCCGGTGATTCATGGAGACCTGCTGTACTGTCTGCCGGGCGGTGAGGGGACGGCGGTGGTGGCGCTGAACAAGCGCACCGGGGCGGAAGTGTGGCGCGCCTCGAGCGCCGACGACCCCGGCTACGCGCCGCCGGTGGTGGTGCGGCGCGGGGGGCGTGATCTGCTCATTGCGTGGCATCCCGAAGCCCTGTGCGGTCTGGACGCGGCCACCGGCAAGGAGCTGTGGTCGGTCCCGTTCACTCCGGGCTACGGCATGTCGATCATGGCTCCGGCGGTTGGCGGCGACCATGTATTTGTCGGGGCCATCATCAAGAAGTCGATGCTGGTGAAGCTTTCGCCCGACGGCTCCGCCGCGACCTTGGAATGGAACGGCACTCCCAAACAGGGGCTGTCCCCGAAAAATGCCACGCCTTTGGTGTGGGACGGTCATTTGTACGGCTGTGATGCGGATGGCGACCTGCGTTTCGCCTCGCTCGAATCCGGCGAGCGTCTGTGGAGCAGCGACGAACCGCTGGGCGGCAAATCGCCGAATTCCGGCACGTTCTTCATGGTCCGCCTGACGGAAGCGAAAGCCGGTGCGCCGAACCACGTGCTGGCCACCGAGCAGGGGGATCTGGTTCTCGCGCATCTCTCGCCCGAGGGGTACAAGGAGGTGTCGCGGGCGCGGATCCTCGAACCGACCACTCCGGGCATGGGGCGTCCGGTTGTCTGGAGCCACCCGGCTTTTGCGCGGCAATGCGTTTTTCTGCGCAACGACCGCGAGCTCGTCTGCGTCTCGCTGGCACGGAAACCCTGAACAGCGGGGGCGCGCGAGCGGCCGGATTCGGCGGGACCGGCAGCTGCCATCCCGGCCGTCTCCGGGGGATTCCTGTGCGGGTGATTTCGAGGCTGCCCCGGCGGCTATGGGCGGGGGCCCGGGCGCCGGCGGGTGCTGGCCGGCATGGTCGATGCGCCCGGATGAAGAAAATGCTTGGCGGGCTTCGGGCAAACCATTAGGAACTGGCGGACAGAGAGTTGTTCCAACCCGAAGCCCCATGAAAAAAGTCCTGTTCCCCTTCCTTGCTGCCGGACTGACCGCCCTGCCCGCGCGCGCGGCGCTGGTGTATGAAGATTCGTTCGACGACGGCGATCCGGCGACCAACGGCTACGCCGGAAACCTGATCCAGGACAATGCCGCCAACCCGATGACCGAGGCCGACGGCGCGGTCAGTTGGGGAGCTGAGGGCGGGTGGGGCTGGGGAGGGTCGAACGTCCAGTCGCTCGACGAATTTCCTTTTCCGAAGGCCGAGGAAAAATATACGGTCGAGTGGACCATCGGCCCGATGGCGGTGACGGCGCCCGGGGAATCGTGGGGCGACATCCGCATGCAATTCATCCTGATGTCGATGAAGGCCGATCGGGGCACGCAGGGGAGCGCGGAATTCTGGACCATGACCGCCGGCGGCCTGGGGGTCGATCTCGTCTACAAGGACGGCACCAACTTGTTCGCCAATTTTGTGGCCAAAAACGACACCAGCCCGGCCAACTCGAATCCTTTCGGGGTTCCCGGACAGACTGGGCACCAGATTGATCCCACCCAGGAAAATATCCTGACTATCGAACTGACCAGCACCGAGGCGAGCCTGTACGTGAACGGGTCACTGAGCCAGACGGTCCCGTTATTCCAGTGGGACCTCGGGGGCGGGCCGGGCGAAGAGTACGAAAATGGTTTTTACCTTTCGACGCGTGGGGCGCGCGCGAATGCCGGGCGCGGCACGATGTCGGTGAGCCGGGTCGCCGTCGATCGATCCTCGGCTGCGCCGCCGCCGCCGCCTCCGGTGCCGGCACTGACCATCCAGCCGGCCACTCCCGGGCTGCGGCTGGTCTCGACCAACGGGCAGTACGACCGCCAGACGGTGCGGACCACGGTGCCGGAGTACTCGTGGGTGGGGGCCACGGCGCCGGTGACGTATTCGCTGACGCTTTCGGAGTACCCGGCCGAGCCCGGCTACCAGACGGTGATGTATCTGGTGCCCGGGGACGCGCTCGGGGTGGACCGCCACTATCCGGATTGGAGTGAAAAAGTCTGCGGACTCGTGTGGATCAACAATACCGCGGACGGCGGGGGCAACATGCGGTTTGCGTACAAGAACGACAAGCCGGAGAGCAACGGGTATCCGGGCCATGAATACTGGATCAACGACAACGGCGAGGTTTACAGCGGTGGTGAGGGGCCGGGAGCCGATGGCACCGGCAAGGGCGGCACCATCGCCTACGTGAACAGCGCGTCGATCCTCGGCACGTGGTCGGTCACCTTCACCGGCGATACCACGGTGGAAATCACCGCGCCCGACGGCCAGACGGCCACCGGCTCCCTGCTTCCGGAAACGGCCGCGCTTTTTGATGGTCCGATGTACGTGTATTTCGGCACCGTGCCGCAGTCGCTGGCCAACATCGGCCTCGGGGCGACGATTTCCCGGATCGCCATTTCCGGAGTGACCAACCCGCTTACGGAAACCTTCGCCACCGCGCTGGATCCGGCGCGGCTGGAGGAGTCCGCTTCCAACCCGGCCGCGGTCCTGGCGATCCCGACGACGCAGACGCCGTTCTGGCTGCGTTGGTCGGTGCCTGACAGCGGGTACCGGCTCCAGCAGAGCCCCACTCTGACCGCCACTCCGGCATGGCAGGACGCGCCGGCCGGCGAGACGCTGCTGCTGCGCGGGGAAAAGTGGCGCCTCACCTCGGCCGCGGACCAACCGAACGCCCGGGCCTTTTATTTCCGGCTGTTCAAGCCGTAGCGGCGACTCGGGGGGCGATTTGCCGCGGATTTCCCTTGGCGGCGCGGGGTGCCGTTGGGCACACTGATGAAACTGCATTCATCCGGTGCCCGGCTCCTCCGGCCGGCCACCGCACTCCGTTTCACGCATCCCCCGATTCATGAGCCGATTCCTTTGCCGCGTCGCCGTCATCTGCGCCACCGCTTCCACGCTGTCCGCCGAGCAGGTCGTGATCAGTGAAATCATGTACCACCCCGCCGGCAACGCGCCTGAGTTCGTGGAAGTCCTGAACCTGACCAGCAACCGGATCGACATGGCGGCGTGGTCGCTGTCGGGCGGCGCGACGCTCACCCTGCCGGGATTCGACCCCGCGCGGCCCGCCAGCCATTTTCTCAACGAATACGAACGGAT